>JBDKSF010000027.1 GCA_039680785.1 Candidatus Cloacimonas sp. | reverse complement strand
TTGCTTGCAGTTTATGTTGAACTTTGCATAATTTATTATCTCCTAATTTGATATATATATAATTAATGATTTTGCCAGAAAGAATCAATCTGCTATAAAACTTAGATCCTTATTTTGTTGCGATTCTAAATGATATAAGCTTATTGTCAAGCACTTTCTTTATATATTTTGCATCTCTATCTCTCTATTTATCAATAATATACAAATCACTAAATTTACCTCGACGCTAATTTCTCTTTTTGCCCCTTTTTCCCTTCCTTTTTTGCCCTAATTTGACGCTTACTTTTAGCAGTTATAAAACTGATTAACAAGCCGTAACCATCCCGTATTTTGATATGGGTTGGTTACGGGAAGGTTATCAGCTGCAGAGCGGATTAAAGTAAGGAATAAAGAAGACCAATTTAGCTCTGCCGATTACGATAAAATATAGTTGAACTTCTGCCTAACTTGTTAAAGACAATATATGTAACAACTATATATAAGAATTGTATAGATATTGTATATTAATGTAATGTGTAAACTTAGTATCTATATCTTATTTAGAATTAAATTCTTCTGCTTGCGAACTTCTGATGGTTTTGGGATATAAATTGGTTCTCCTGTTTCATAATCCAAGCCAGTATAATACATACAAGTGGAAATACTCATTGGAGTGGGCGTGAATTCCTGCACTTGCTCTACGGTTAATTTATTCTTTATTAACCAGTTACGAAGTTTGTATGTATCATCCAGTGTCGTTCCCGGATGCCCGATAATAAGATAAGGTATGATTTGTCTTTTTATGCCTGCTGCTTTGGTAAAGTGATAAAATTTTGTGCAAAATCTCTCAAAGGAATCAATATCCGGTTTTCCCATCAGGCGAAGAATCTTGGGGACAGAATGTTCCGGAGCAAGTTTTAAACGGCCTCCAGTATATTTTGTCGCGATTGCCTCTATATATTTGTCATCCGTTAAAGCCATATCATGCCGAATCCCCGATGCGATAAAAAGGTGTTTGATCGTAGGTAAGTCCTTTATTTTATTGAGAACTTTTAGATGAGCGGATTGGTTAATCACTAAATTGGGACAAATTTGCGGAACTAAACAGGACTTTCTATTACAAGTATCCGGAAAATTTTTGCGGCAATAGGAAGCATACATATTGGCTGTGGGACCTCCGACATCGGAAATTGTACCATTGTGTTTTTTGGCTTCCGCTAATAGAGATGCCTCTGTTCTGGATTGAATTTGCCGTCCTTGATGACAAGAAATTGCACAAAAATTACAGCCACCATAACAACCGCGATGAGAAGTGAGGGAATCCTTTATCTGTTCGAAGGCGGGAATTTTTTTTCCTTGATAAATAGGATGCGGTTTATATTCAAAAGGCAGAGCGTAAATAGCATCCATTTCATTGGTAGTCAGCGGTTTTCGCGGAGGGTTATGTTTCAGCCAACGCCCTGCATTTTTTTGATAGATGACCTTTGTTCTATAGTTTTCTTCAAATATCTTGGTCATTTGATAAAAGGTATTCTTGTCCGAACATTTTTCGGCTTCTGGTAAAATGACATCATTTTCGGAAGGAGGAAAGGCAGTAAAAACAACCGAGGAAGGCAAATCTTGAATGGCAGTGATTTTTTCTCCCTTCTGCAATGCAATGGCTAAATCCGTTACAGGCATCTCACCCATTCCATAAATCAAAAAATCTGCTTTACTATCTGCCAGAATACTGTTGCGAACTTTATCTTGCCAAAAATCGTAATGAGCAATTCTGCGTAAAGATGATTCTATACCTCCAATTACAATTGGAACATCTTTATACAGACGCTTTAAAATATTGGTATAAATGATGGTGGCACGATTGGGTCTTTTTCCCATCTCGCCATTGGGGCTGTAAGCATCATTATTGCGAATTTTTTTTTGGGCTGTATAGTGATTTATCATAGAATCCATATTGCCTGCAGTAATACCAAAAAATAAACGCGGTTTTCCTAAAACGGTAAAATCTGAATCTTTGTTCCAGTCGGGTTGAGCAATAATGCCAACTTTAAAACCGGAAAACTCTAAAATGCGTCCAATAATTGCTGCGGCAAAACTGGGATGATCTATATAGGCATCTCCGCTGATTATAATGATATCAACGGCATCCCAACCTCTTTGTTTAAGATCGGATTGATTTATAGGAAGAAATGACATCGTTAAAAAAGGGGTAAGAACATATTATTTGTTATTACCCCTGAAAAAAGTTAGGCAGTAATCGTTCAGGGATTAACCCTGATAATATTGATTGCCTGAATTCCTTTGTCCGTTTCCATTAGGTCAAAAGTAACCAATTCATCCTGCTCTAAAACTTTCAGTTCCCGGGGAGAATTAGTGACGATAGATTTCCAATGGACAAAGTATTCTTTGTTATCTTCTGTAATAATAAAGCCATAACCTTTATTCTTGTTAAACCATTTAACTTTTCCTTTCATACTCACCTCGTATTATTTTTCTGAATTCCATCAAAAATAAATGCTCAATTATGTCAACTACAAAAGTAAGAAAATAAAATAGCATAGCTTTAAATAGGATATTGGGAAATTTAAAAGAGTTATGTGCCAGAGTGACTAAATATGCTGTGTGAAACAAAAAAAGCCATAAAACAATGAACAGCTGGAAAATTATCTGACTAACCAAAACTGTGTGGTAACCTTAATTTATCTTTTCATTTCAGCTCTCAACTTTTATTTACTGCTAATTTATTTATAAATAGGCCAATTGGCATCTATCATTTATGGTATATGGTTCCATATTTGGCACTCGCTTCAGAATTTTTATATTGACGATTTTACCTAATGGATTATTATGAAATCATAAGATAATATTCGATACGATTGGAGTTTTTATGAAACCAAGAATTCTTTTGGTTGATGATGACAGATTGCTGCGAGAAGTTATTGGCGATTTTTTATATACACATGGATTTGAAGTAGATTTAGCTGAAGATGCCTATTATGCTTTGGAAAAATTTGAACCGGGCAAATATCATCTGGCTTTAATAGATTATATGATGCCCGATATGAATGGATTAGAACTTATGAAAATCCTTCTGGAAAAGGACCCTAATCTATTTTGTTTGATAATGACAGGTTACCCTACTGTAGATAATGCTTATCAATCTATTATAGACGGCGCTTCAGATTATATTGTAAAGCCCTTTGAACTTAAAGAACTGTTGAATACTATCAATGCTTATGTATAATGATTGAACTTGAATTAACCAAGCCAGCAGAGATATCCAAACATCCTTTAAATGTTTGGAGCAAACCTATTTTTATGCAAACCGTGGCTGATTTAAATGGTTATAACCCTTATCATTTGGTTTGCTATAAAGGAGAAAGTCCAGTTGCCGTGCTACCTCTGTATGGAAAAAATGTATTTGGTCTGCGTATTTTCAAGCATCCACTTTTGTCATATTATCAAGGACTAAATCTGTGGCTGGAAAAAAATGCGCCGGCAGCGCGAAAATTACTGGAAGCGTTAGAAATAACGCAAGCAATGGCTAAATATTTGAAACTAAACTTCAAACGCATAAAACTGATGTTATCACCCGATACTTTGGATGTGCGTGGATTTATTTGGCAACAATTTTCGGCAATGCCTTATTACACTTTTGTGCATAACTTCAAACATAATATAGTGCCTCTGCCGGATGAACGCAGAAAAATATCCTTAGCTGAAAAGCAAATGTATAACTTTGAAGAAGGTTTGGCAATAGACACATTTATAGAGTTACTAAAGCATACTCATAATCAGAAAAAATGGGAATCAGGGATCAATTTTCAAGATCTGAGCTCATTCATCAGTATTCTTCATTCTGCAGGAATCGCATATCAAATGAATCTGCTGAAGGATAAAAACATCATCAGCAGCAATATTTTGCTAAAAGACAGCCAGAAAGCTTATACGATCTTTCGGACTACTGAAAAAGAAGCATTAAAAAATGGAGCAAGCTGCTTACATACGCTAAAATTAATCGAATATTTAAAGAACGAAAATCTGCAGGAACTTGATTTCTGCGGAGCTAATAAACCTGATATAGCCAGGTTTAAAGCTGCTTTGGACTTAGAATTGAAGGTCTTTTTCCGGATTTGCTCCTAAATATTATGCAAAGAGAAAAAAATATCTTCGTTTTCCGGTCGGATAATAGTTATTATATAAGTATGAGCCAGGCAGCTTAAGAAAAAGGAAATTTATATGGAAAAAATTGTTGTTTTGAAAGGAGGGACTTCCCCTGAACGAGAGGTCTCCTTGGTAAGCGGTTCTGAAATAACTGCAGCTTTGAAAGCTATGGGCTATTTAGTTACCGAAATGGACCCTGCTGACTATCCTTATTTATCTGATTTTTTAGCTGCGTTACAAAAAGAACAGCCACTTCTGGTTTTTAACGGTTTACATGGAGGAAGCGGAGAAAATGGTGTTTTACAGGCAACATTGTCTCTTGCGGGAATAAAACATACTGGCTCAAACTTCAAAGCAAGCTGTTTAAGTATGGATAAATATATTTCCAAATTGATCGCCATCGGCGAAGGAATTCCTGTTCCTAAATATATAATGATGCGAGAAGACCTTTTGGAGGACTATCAAGATACGGAAGATTATTCTGGATTTTCCAATCAATTGGGTCTGCCAATAATAGTTAAGCCAAACGATTCTGGTTCTTCCGTAGGCATTAGCAGAGTGGAAAATTTGGAAGATTTGAAACCTGCCGTGCAAAAAGCAAGGCAATATTCTCATAGTGTTCTTTTAGAAGAATATATACCCGGCAGAGAGTTAACAGTTACCATAATTGATTCAGAAGCTTATCCCGTGGTAGAAATAAAGCCCCTTGAGGGTTGGTATGATTACACAAATAAATACACACACGGAAAAACAATCTATGAAGCCCCTGCCGATCTGGAAGAAACGGTTGCTAAACTATTACAACTTTATGCATTAAGGTTATGGAAAGCATTTGGCTTAAGCGGTTATGCCAGAATTGATTTTCGTTACGATGATGTTAAACCCTATTTTTTAGAAGTGAATACTTTGCCCGGTATGACATCTCTTTCTTTAACTCCTATGTCCGCTAAAGCTGCAGGAATGTCTTTTCCGGATTTATTAAAAAAAATAATCAACATTACCATCAATGAAAGGAGGTAAAAATGAAACGCCTGCTATTTATCTCAGGTATCATTTTGTTGCTGCCGTTTATTTGTGCAGCACAAGCAAATCTGCAAGTTAATTTTATGCCCAGTATGATTAAAGTAAATAGTTTTAACACAACGAGTTTTGATCCTATGGATCCGGGAAGTCAACCCATTATAACTACTCTATCCATTCATAATCCGAATCCAACTCCTACTCGCATAGACCTGAAAGTTGCCATCTACTGGAATAATTTACTGTTAGCTCAAACAGTTTTCTGCAGTAAAGAAAACTATACTTTAGGTTCCTGTCGTCTGACAAATCGGGATTTGATAACTACTGAACCAAATCCTAATTTTGAATTCAAAGGTGGTAGTTCCGGCTTATCCTTAGATGATATTTTAAATGCCAGCTCTACTTTAAAATCAGCTATCCTTGCTGGTCATTTTCCTGATGGAGAGTTTAGATTTAAAGTATGGGTGCGCGAATTTGATTATGCGTCTTGGGAAGGAGAAGATAATTCACCTTCGGCAGAATTTAAAATAATCATTCAAAATGCTGGCAATATTACTTTGCTTTCTCCCGGAATTCCTATCGGACAAATTCCCGTTAAAGTAAGTGGATTGCCCATAACTTTTTTATGGAATTCTCAGTTAACTGGATTTAATGAGTATAAACTTGTCATTCGTGAATATTCTCCAGAAAATAGGCCTACCATAAATAATGTGGAAAGAACGGGAACTGTCTTTTATGAAACACCCGTAGGGAAAAATGAAAGCAGCGGATTTTCCGATTTCTTACCTTTTGCTGATGGAAATTATTATGCTTGGAGAGTATCAACCTCTATGGTAAACGAATATAATCCCATAATGAGAAATGGCGATAGCAATGAATTATTTAGCGAATGGTTTATTTTTCAATATGTTTCCGAGCAGGAAGCCAATAACGCTGTTTCAGAATTTCAGGCACATCTTAATATGCTGCAAAATAATACTTTGCAGAATCTTCAATTAAGTGGTTATATTCCTGTAGGAGTCGTCATCATCAACGGTAGAACCTATAGTGGATTGGAAGCCATAAATTTAATTGATGCTTTGCAAGGTCAAGACATCTCAGTTGAGCTGAAGAATTAATGAAGGAGGCATAAAATGAAAAGATTATTACTAATTGCATTAACAGTCGTTTTAGCTGCAAGTTTGTTTGCCGCAGAAGATTCCGTAGCTTTGATTTCTGCCTCTAAAGGTAAAGTTGACTTACGCAGAGCGACAAAAGTAGTTCCTCATAAGACCGGTGACTTTTTACTAAACAAAGATGAAATCAAAACCGGCGGAGAGTCATTTGCCGCATATAAATATATAGATGGCTCCTCAACTGTAAAGGTCTTTGCCAATTCCGTCGTTAGAGTTATTGCCTCCACGCAAAATAAAAAACTCGCTAAAAAAGTGGAACTGGATAAAGGCAGTATCTATACTCAAATAAAATCCAATACAGGTCCTTTTTCCGTAGAAACGCCAACTACGGTTGCTTCAGTAAAAGGAACCGCTTTTTTAACAGAATTTGATGAAAATGGACAATCCACTTTCATTGTCACTGAAGGAGAATTAGCGCTGACAATATTAGAACAAAAAGAAACACAATCAGTTAAAGCAGGAAACACGGCAATTATTCAAGCAGATGGCAGCTATGAAATTAATCCCAGCACAAAAGATGACATTCTGAAAATCGAACAAGCAGAGATTGCCTCCAAACAAGAACAAGAAAATAAAAAAATGAGCATACCCGTTGTTGGACCCGATGGACAAACAAAATACATAGAAATTACCTGGTAGAGGATATAATTATGAAACAACAACTACTACTGATAATTTTACTGTTGCTGAGTGCACAGTTTTTTGCCGTTTCTTTACTCCACATCAGTCCGCAGACATATACTTTCAACCAAAAGAATGATTTAAAAGTGGAAATCCAACAGGGTTTAGGCGATATAGACAATATCAAAGTGATGTATAGAATAGATAAAGAAGAACACTGGTTTAGCGAAAATATGAAACAGGATGGTCCCGGCTCTGTCTATTTTACCGCCACTTTACCTGCTAAATATTTAACTACCAGGACAATTGAATATTATTTCGTGGTAGAACTGAAACAAGGAACCAACGAATATTTTCCGCCCCAAAATGAGACCGTTCCCAATTATACTTTAGAACCAGATATTGCTTTTGGAGATGCAGATCCCGGTTTTGTTCTCCTTACCAATGAGCCCATAACCTCCGCAGAAGATGGTTTTATGCTGGTTGTATCTTTTTTTGCCATAGCTGACGAAATTGATCCTGAGACCATTGAGGTCTGGGTAGATGGTAAAAATGTTACATCTCAATCTAATATAAGTTCACCTCTTATCATATATAAAGACAATAAACCTTCTGCCGGAACGATCAAAAGTTTAGTGCGCGCCCAAAAAGGTAAACAGCAGATTCATTCCGAGATTTGGTCAACGGAAATATTGCCAGTTAATAAATTTGCCCAAAGGATTAACTATGAAGGCGATTTGAACTTTGCTTCCAACTATTATGATTATTCTGATGCAGATGCCATCGGCTTAACAAAAAGCAATGCTTCCAGCTGGGCAGATTTGTATGCCAATTATGGAAAGATTGCTCTGCAAACAGACCTCTATCTTTCTTCCCTTGAACATCATAACAGTCAATCTGTTAATCGTTATACCATCGGACTAAATATCCCCCATTTGGATTTCTTTGCAGGTGATTATGCCCCTGCTTATAGTCAATTAACTTTTCACGGGCAAAATATTAGAGGCATATATTCCCGGCTATACACAAAATCAGTATCGTTATCTTTTACGCAAGGAGAGACAGTTCGTAAAACCACCAATGAAAGAGATGTTGATATTGATGTAGATGGAATTCAGAAATCTGGAACCTTTAAACAAGAAGCATCGGGAACTCGCATTCAATTTGGAAAAGAAAATTCCTTCATAGTTGGATTCAATCTTACCCATCATAAAGACGAAATAAGTTCTCTGGATAGCACTTATTATAAATATGAAACAACCGATGCTGAAGGAAACGGCACTACCGTTTATTCCACTAAAGCCCAAGAAAATGCTGTTTTGGCAATGGACACTCGTTTAAGCATCCCTGAACAAAATATAATTCTCGGAGCCGAAGTTGCTGCCTCATTACTGAATTCTAATATTATTCCGGGTGCAATTTCGCAAGAAGAGTTGGAAGAGTATTTAGATCAAGACATCCCTGTTAATCCACAAGATTTTAGTGATTTATTCGTGATCAATAAGAATATGATTCCTTTAATTCCGAGCCGTGCTAATATTGCTTGGCTGGCATATTTTAGAACCATCATTTGGAATAATCTGTTAAACATTCAATATGCTGAAACAGGATCCGCTTTTACATCTTTTGGAGCAAATTATCAAATGCAGGATAGCAGAGTTATTTCTGTTACGGATAATTTCAATATCTCTCGCTTTTTCATTATGAGCGCAGGATTGAACATAATTGAAGATAACTTATTGGAGCACAAAAGCGAAACCAACACTACCAATTCTTGGTATCTACAATCCATTCTTCGTCTGCAGAAAATTCCATATTTAAAGATTGCCTATTATAATAACTTAAGCGAAAATGAAGAGAATGAGGAAATTGAATCTGATTTTCAGAAAAGGGAAAATAAGTCCCATAGCATAATCTTCGGAATCGGTTATAACATTACTCAAATTCCCTATGTCCCCACTCAATTTGATATCAGTTATAAAATAGGTGCCGATAACAGTAAACAGGCCAGTGAAGATATAACCGATAACGAAAACAACGGTTTAAGTTTAACAATGTTGAATCGTTTTGATATGATACCTCTAACTCTGCAATATGCATTGTCATTTGCCACTAACAAAAATCTTCTTGTTGCTACCGACAGAAAGAACAAATACAGCAATATTATGTTAGGAGCAAATTACAGTTTACTGGAAGAAAGAATTATACCTTATTTTAATTTTCGGACAGCTTCAACAGGGGGAGCTCTTAAATATACTAATTATGCAAATTATACTTTAGGAGTGGAAGCATATCCAACTCAATCGTTTAGCATTAATACCAGTATCGGATTAGCCACCTACATTAATATGCCCGGTTCCGGCTCCGACTATAATAATTTTATTTGGAGAGTTCTGCTAACTCAGCGGTTCTAATAAAAAAACAATGTTTAAACTATTATTACTGCGTTGGCCAAGCATTTTTTATGCTGCGCAACGAAGTATGCCCCCTTTAGGGAAGAAGATACCATAACCACTTTTTATTATATGAGCTGGCGAATTTCGCTTCAGCAAATGCTTTGCCCATTTGGAATTTGCCAGCCCTTTTATTGGTAATTACATTATTCAAGGTTAAGTTTCGAGGACTATATGCAAATTAAAAAAGTTTTGATTTACCTTGCCATTATCCTGATATTGGTAAAAATCATCTTTGCTTTTCCTTTTTTTAACAATTTGGAAAGCAAAGCACAAGATTTGCTTTTTAAAATGAGAGGGAAAATACCCGTAGCGGAAGACATTGTAATCGTCGCCATTGATGATGCCAGTTTCAGCGCTTTAAACGAGACCTGGCCATTCCCAAGAGCATATCATTCCAAATTGATTGAGAACCTAAATAAGGCAGGAGTAAAACAAATTGTTTTTGATGTGGAATTTACAGAAAATTCTTTGCCGGAAACTGATTATAGGTTGGCTGAAACAGCCGATAAATATAAAAATGTAATTTTTGCCGGAAAGATTTTGCCTGCCCAACATCCCGGGGAACCAACTCAAATGATTCCTCCTATTGAAGCTATTATTGATTTTAAGTTGCCTTGGGGAATTGTAAATATGTCTGCTGACCCGGATGGTTTCATTCGCAAATATACCCTATTTGAAAAGTTCGACCAGAAAAATATTTACAGCATTGGTGTTGCCTCCGTAGCAAACTCAAGAGTATATCAAAGCGCTTGGGCTGATTATATTAAGGTTAATAACAAGGCATTAAATTTAACCGATAAAAAAATTCCCATCGTCGCTAAAAACAAATCACTAATCAATTTTCGAGGTCCCGCGGGAACTTTTCCTACCATATCTTACGCCAGTGTTTTGGATGATTCCACCTTTTTTATGCCTGGCTACCAAGGAGCTGAATTAAACGAATTTTACGATGTGGTCAATAGTGGAATCCTGAAAGATAAAATAGTTTTAGTGGGAGCCACAATTGATGAATTGCATGATAAATTTCCAACTCCTTATGGCGGGGACTGGACTCCGGGAGTAGAAATTCAAGCAAATTTCATTGATATGGTTTTAGCGGGGAATTATCTAAAAAAACTTAATTTCTGGCTCTATTTACTGATAGAAATTGTTTTGCTTATTGGTTTGTGGTTTCTGTTTAAATTGTTAAAACCACAGTTCTCAGCCATTGCTTTGGTTGTTTTAATAGTTATTTTGTTATTGGGTGCTTTTTTGCTATTTAGTAAAGCCGGAATCATCTGTCCATTGGCTCAAACGGTCACTCTGCTTATTTTTATTTATGTTGCCAGCATCGTAAATCACTATTTGGATACTGTGAAAGAAAAACGCTTTATCAGAAACGCCTTTCAACAATATCTCGCTCCGGAATTGGTAAATCAATTGCTTACCAATCCAAAGAATCTGAAATATGGTGGCTCGCTGCAAGAAATAACCGTTCTTTTCTCTGATATCCGCAATTTTACGCCCTATTCTGAAAACCATTCACCGGAAGAGACAGTTAACATTCTACACGAATACCTCACGGAGATGGTTAATGTCATAATCCAAAATCATGGTATTTTGGATAAATTTGTGGGCGATGAAATAATGGCTTTATACGGAACCCCGGTTCCTTTACCCAATCATTCTTTGGATGCCTGTAAAACTGCTTTGCAAATGAAAGAATGCCTTTCCCACCTGCAAGAAAAATGGAAAAACGAAGGTCGCGATATTTTTGAAATCGGAATTGGCATCAATACCGGCAAGTGTGTTGTGGGAAATTTGGGCAGTGAACAAATCTTTGATTATACTGCCATCGGTGATACCGTCAATTTAGGCGCACGCTTGGAAGGATTGAATAAGGAATATGAAACACACACTCAGATCATCATCAGTGAATATACTTATGATAAAGTAAAGGACTGGGTAAATGTTAATTATATTG
>JBDKSF010000026.1 GCA_039680785.1 Candidatus Cloacimonas sp. | reverse complement strand
GAACGACAGGATCTCGTTCTTCCTTTGGATTAATCATTCCCACATTAAAAAAGAAAATAGGTCTGGGATGAACAGGATGAAAGGGATTAAAGGGATTTTTTATAATTCGCCACCGAGACCACCGAATTCACCGAAAGAATAACTTTGAACTAAGAACTCCCTCATAATCTCTTTCTCTCTTTTAAAAAACCATCTCACCATCTCGCCATCTCACCATCTCACCATCTCGCCATCTCACCATCTCGCCATCTCACCATCTCGCCATCTCACCATCTCGCCATCTCACCATCTCACCATCTCGCCATCTCGCCATCTCGCCATCTCGCCATCTCACCATCTCACCATCTCGCCATCTCACCATCTCACTGTCTAATTGTATTAGCATAACAATACACGCATCCATTTGAGCAGGTATTGTATTGACCGATATCTTTGCTTTTTATGCAGCCGCAGAATTTGCGTTGACCTTTATCTTTCAATTTCGCATAGCTGTAGGAAGGGACATTTTTTTCTGCAGCTAAAAAATCTGTTTGATCAGTTTGTCTATAGCCCAAGAAATCCATTAAATCGTTATCAGCGGAAAAGAGCTCAATAATCAACCGGTCATCAATACAGCGGTTATGTTCAATTCCATATTGTTGCAGGTCTATTTGTTCCGCGCAGGTAGCTATTTTCAAGTTCCATTTTTGGTTTAGTCGCTTTAGTTCTCTGGCAAAATAATGCATTGTGGAAACATCAATTTCCTTTATTGCATCGGGTAACGCACTTAATGTGCGTTTCACTTTTGGGTAGATATCTATGTCTATAAAGCTGATAACTAATCTGTTTGTATATTTATAGAGCTGGTCACCAATATTTTCTATGCGTCTTAAGAGTTCGTCTGGCCGTAATTTATCGCTGATGATAAAGGGATCGAAACGCCAGATAACTTTTTGTTTGCCAATAAGTTCAGAAAGTTCTATAAAGTTCTCCAGGCGTTGATTCAAAGCTGGCAAATTTTTCTCCCACTTTTCTGGTTCATAGTCATTGAGAGTATATTGAAAATAGTAATTATAGCCATTATCGTCAAAGTAGGACAGCTTTTTCAGCATAGGAAAAGGATTTTTGCTCCAGAACACAAAAAGTCGGGTTTTAGCAAAAGAGACAGCTTGAATTTGACTATTAAAAGGATTTTTCCATTTTACATAGCCCGCATTTATCCGAGCAATTAACCAGTCAGAATAAAAAGCGGGTATATCCGTAGCCCGTGAAGCAGAAATAATTATTGGCTCCAGCTTTTTAACATCTGTAATTGACTTTCCATCTGTTTTTTGCATAATTTACTCTTATTGTGTAATCCGCTTTAATGTTCAAATTATTTAATCTCAGAAGATTAAAATACCCTAAAAATGTCAATGATAATCAAATGTTATTGCTTGCTCAATCCCTTAACACATCTCCTCATCAACTCCTCCTTCTCTCCTCGTTTAGGTGGAGTGGATGAGGTGTGGAGGAGGAGTGTTTTCCAAAGAAGAAAAAAGTAATTATAACGGGGGTTCGTAGTTCAAAGTGCAGGGGTTCAAAGTGCAAAGTGCGGGAGTTCTTAGTTCAAAGTGCGGGGGTTCAAAGTGCAAAGTTATTTTCGGTGGCTTCGGTGTTTTCGGTGGCTAAAATTTTTTATAAAATCTCTTCAATCCCTAAAATCCTGTTCATCTCAGACCTATTATCTTTTTTAATCAGTGAGAGAATTTTTTACTGGAAAGACGACATCCTCGTCGTTTCCCTGACAACTGAGTTATCAAGTTTCCTATAAATTATAGGTAACTACATAAATATTTTTTTGTGGTTGACGAGGACGTCAACCCTCCTTTATTTTCGCAATGGGTTAATGTTCTTGTTTTTGAAATTCAATCTGTGAGATCAGTGTAATCTGTGAGAGATTATCCAAGTTCAAAGTGCAGGAGTTCGTAGTTCAAAGTGCCGGAGTTCTTAGTTCAAAGTGCGGGGGTTCTTAGTTCAAAGTGCGGGGGTTCAAAGTTCAAAGTGCAAAGTTATTTTCGGTGGCTTCGGTGTTTTCGGTGGCTAAAATTTTTTATAAAATCTCTTCAATCCCTAAAATCCTGTTCATCCCAGAGCTATTATCTTTTTTAATCTGCGCAATCCGCGCAATCTGCGTGCTTCTTTTTTCGGTGTTCTTAAGTGGCTAAAATATCTTCTAACATTCTTAAAATCAACACAATCCAGTTCTGTTTAATGAAAAAATGATTGACAGTATTGCTATCGCCAAAAAGGATGTCTTTTGAAAATGGAGCTGTTTGCTTCTACCTTATGGCGTTGATAATGCTGATAAGGTTTTAGAGCATAAAATACAGATATATTTACTGTGAAGCAGGCGGTTATCTATTAGAAAGACAATCGCCTGTTTTCATTTCCGGTAAGAAGGAGGTTCTTATAATCCGGATGAAAAAAGGAAAGGCACGCACGAATGAAGTGGTGCCGAAGGAAAGGATCAATACCCAAATAACCGCTGATAAAGTGCGTTTGATTGATCCCAACGGTAAACAGATAGGAATAGTTTCCTTGAAGGAAGCATTGCGTAGAGCTGATGATTTGGAGCTTGATTTAGTGGAAATATCCCCTAATGCCGAGCCCCCAGTGTGTCGGATTCTGGATTTCAGCAAATATTATTTTGAAAAAGAAAAGAAGGCAAGAGAAGCCAGAAAAAGACAGCATGAAGTTGAAGTGAAGGAAATCAAGTTCGGACCCAATACGGAAGAACATGATTATAATTTCAAGAAAAATAACGCTATCAAATTCCTGAAACAACATAACAAAGTAAAATTTACAGTTCGTTTTCGGGGTCGTCAAATGGCTCATAAAGAACTTGGTTACAAGGTGTTAGATAAGCTAAAAGAAGATCTTGCTCAGCTTGTGGATATTGACGGTGAACCGGTCTCAGATCGGAATTTGCTATCCATCGTCGTTACCCCCAAAAAAGATATAGATCGGATTCTGGCTAAAGAGACCAAAAAAGAAGTAGTCAACGAACCCGAACAGGAACAGACAGAAACCAAGATAGAATAAATATAAACTAAAAAAACAAAATATTCCAGCATATTCCATAGCCGGATGGTTTATTAGTTCATATCGGTTTGGAATAAATGCAACAAAGGAGATCAAAAATGCCTAAAATCAAAACTAACCGCTCGGCAGCCAAACGATTTAAGGTTACCGGAACTGGTAAAGTTGTGCGTCACCATGCTAAAAGCGCGCATATTAAAACGAAAAAATCACCCAAACTGAAACGCTTTTTGCGTGGTAGTGCAATCGTCCGAAAAGCCGATGAAAAAAGAGTTTATCGGATGCTGGGTTTATAAAAAGGGAGGAAAATAAAAATGCCAAGAACTACTAATAATGTTGCCGCTCATAGAAGAAGAAAACAATATATGTTGAGAGCTCGTGGTTTTTTTGGAGGCAGAAGTAAGACCTATCGCGCCGCCAGACAAACAGTTGAACGAGCTATGGCTTTCTCTTTTGCCCATCGAAAACTGAAAAAGCGTCAGTTTAGAAGTTTGTGGATTACCAGAATTAATGCTGCCTGCCGATTGAACGATATGAGCTACAGCCAGTTTATCAATGGATTGCATAAGGCAAATATCCAAATAAACAGAAAAACCCTGGCACATCTGGCATGGCATGATGCTCCCGCGTTTGCCAAACTGGTAGAAATAGCCAAAGGATGAATGAATTAATATTAGGATTATACTAATGGAACAGATTAGCATTCCAAACGATAACTGGAATGGAAAAGATATCCTGATTCCATCCTTCTAATCCTATATCTGCCTTATCTATAGTTAGCGTGCTAAGAAAATAAACGAGGAAAAGTGGAAGAAGAACTGAAAGAACTCATTCAACAGGCAAAGCAAGATATATCAGCTTGCCATAATCCCAATGATCTATTGAATGTAAAAGCCAAATATCTCGGTAAAAAAAGTTTACTTAGCTCTTTCTATGCAAAAATGAAAGATCTTCCGGCGGAGGAACGTCCCGCTTTTGGAAATTTGATCAATGCCACTCGTAAAAGCATAGAAGAGCTTCTGGAACAGCAAAATAGAGCTATCAAAGAAAATGCCTGGAAAAAAAGTGAGACAAACAATGCCATAGACCTCACTATGCCTGGAATTTTTAGTTCCCGCGGGGGGTTACATCCCTTAACTATTATCCGTCGTGAAATCGATGAGGTCTTTTTGGGTTTGGGTTTTGAAATTGCTGAAGGACCAGACATTGATGATGATTTTCACAATTTTGATGCTCTCAATACACCTCCGGATCACCCTTCGCGTAATCTTGCCGATACTTTTTATCTGGAAAATGGCGGACTTTTAAGAACTCATACTTCCACTGTGCAAGTGCGGGTTATGGAAAAATATGCTCCTCCGATAAAAATAATTTCCCCAGGACGCTGTTATAGAAACGATAAACCAGATCCCTCCCACTCCCCCGTTTTTCATCAAGTAGAAGCGCTCGTTGTAGATAAAGGCATTTCGCTGGCAGATATGAAGGATATGCTATCTCAATTTGCTTCCATATTGTTTGGCAAAAATGTTTCCAGCAGAATCAGACCTCACTTTTTTCCGTTTACGGAACCCAGTGCGGAAATGGATATTTCTTGTGTAGTGTGTGGAGGAACTGGTTGCCGAGTTTGCAAAAATTCCGGTTGGCTGGAAATGGGAGGAGCCGGAATGGTTGATCCTAATGTGTTTGATATTCTGGGAATTGATTCTGAAACATATACCGGATATGCTTTCGGATTAGGAATTGAAAGAATTGCAATGCTGAAATACAATATCCCCGATTTGCGGATTTTATATGAAAACGACCTGAAAATGCTGCGCCAATTTAAAGGAGAATTAAGATGAAAATATCTATCTCCTGGCTGAAGAAATATATAGACCTGCAAGAAGATAAACAGGAACTGGAAAAATTGCTTACTTTTTCGGGTATAGAAGTGGAAGCGGAACAAAATATACCTGCTTTGCCCGAAACCGTTTTCAGCGCCAAAATAATTTCCGCGGAAGCAGTTGTGGGAACAGATCATTTAAAACGCTGTATGATTGACATAGGCAATTATCCTTTTACTCCGAAAACAATTGAGGGCTATATCCAAGTGATTTGTGGCGCACCCAATTGTAAAAAAGGGATGATGACAGTGATCGCTTTACCGGGTTCCATTTTACCTGAAATAACTATTCAAACGGCAAAAATAAAGGGAATTGATTCTTTTGGAATGCTGTGCTCCGAAAAAGAATTAGGTATTTCAGACAATCATAATGGCATAATAGAATTGGATCCGGATACTCCCATCGGAATAAGTGTTAACCAACTCTACGAACTTCCCGATCTAATTTTTGAACTGGAAATAACTCCCAATCGTCCTGATTTACTTGGTTATATAGGTATTGCGCGAGATCTATCGGCAAAATTGAATAGACCCTTAAAACTACCGGAAATCAATATCCCTTCCGCAAAATGCAAAGCAGAAACAATGCCTCTGGAATTAGTTAATGAGGATACTGAACTTTGTCCGCGTTATATTGCCCGCTTATTTGACAAAGTAGAACTGAAAGAGTCCCCTCTCTGGATGAAAAGTGCACTTATTAAATCCGGTTTGCGACCCATCAACAATCTGGTAGATATCACAAATTATGTTATGCTGGAATATGGCCATCCCTTGCATTGTTTTGATTATGAAAAACTTTCCACTCTTCCAGATAAACCCGAAAAACCTGCAATCGTTATCCGTAAAGCATATAAAGGCGAACCCATTACAACTCTGGACGGAAAACACTTTCAACTGGAAGGTGACGAATTGGTTATAGCTGATGGAATTAAACCCTCTGCCATAGCGGGTGTGATGGGTGGAGATGTTTCAGCCATTAGTGAAAGCACCAAACGCATTGTTTTGGAAAGTGCAGCATTTAATCCTGCCTCCATTCGCAGAACTTCTTATAGACATAAGCTGAGTTCAGATTCCTCTTATCGTTTTGAACGACATTTAAGTGAATATTCCGCTCCGGATGCGTCTTTGAGGGCTACCCAATTGATTTGTGAATTGGCAAAAGCAGAACTTTGCGAAGTTGTGTATGACAGTTTTCCTCATCCGCAAAAACCATTGATTTTGGGTGTGCGACCCGAAAGATATGCCAAAGTAATTGGCTATGAACTGGAAGAAGATAAAATTAAGGAATATTTAACTCGCTTAGGGCTGAAATTTTTACAATCCGGAAACTGGAGACCTGGTAAAATAGACGATCTTACCACATTATATTGTCATCACACCGAAGAAATGAAACAAGGTAAAACGGAATTTACGGAATTACCCGATTGCGAACATACTCACTATTACGAAATTCCTCCTTTCCGGGTAGATTTGGAACGCGAAATAGATATTATTGAAGAAATTGCGCGTCTGGACGGCTATGACAAAGTTCCCGTGAAAACTACTCCCCAAAGGATTATGGATCGTCATTCTTACCGCATAAAAAATATAGCGGTGGATTATCTGGTAACCCGGGGCTTTTATGAGACCCTAAATTACAGTTTTTCGGAAGCAGATCTAATGTATAAATTGGGTTACAAAGACGAAGACCAAGAACTGGATATGATAAAATTGAAAAATCCACAAAGTAGCAATCAGAGTGCAATGCGGACTTCACTTATGCCCCAACTCTTGCAAAATTTGGCTTACAATCTGAATCGCGGTGAAAAAAATATCAAGCTCTTTGAACTGGGAAAGACCTATCTCCAGAATAAACCTCTTGCAAGTGAATCCTATTATCTGGCTGCCATACTTACTGGATTGAATAAGGAAGAACACTGGCAAGATAAAGCCAACAATATAACTGTTTTTTGGGTGAAAGGCATTGTGGAAGAACTGCTCTCTCTCTTACATCTGAAAAAATATCAAATTAAAGCCATTACACAACCATTCCTTTCCGTTTCTGAAAGCGCCGCTTATTATTTTGGGTCTAATCAGCTTGCTTTCTACGGAAAAGTAACACCTCAAATAGCAGAGAATTTCGGTATTGATATTATTGAGCTTAAACAGGATATCTGGATCATCCAATTTTCCATAGAGAATATTATTGACGCTACCCGAAATTTCAATCTCCAATATCAGGATATTCCTCGTCTGCCAGCTGTTGTGAGAGATATTTCTTTTCTTATTGCGGAGGACATTCCCTATAGCGAGATTGAAAAAACAATTCTGGAAGTGGACCAGAACCTGATTTCGGAAATTACTGCCTTTGACGAATATCGCGGTAAACAAATTCCCCAAGGTAAACACAGTTTAACTTTACGCCTAAAATTAATGGATAAAGAAAAAACATTGACAGATGAACGAGTAGATTATCTTGTTGATTCAGTGATCAAAAAGCTCGTTGATTCTTGGCAAATAACTATGAGGTAAAAAATGGAAAGTAACATTACAAACCTGCAAGACAAGATACAAAAACTGATAGACCAGTATACTATGGCTACTCAAAAAGCTGAGGAACTGGAAGAAAAAAACCGTCTGTTAGCTGAAGAAAATTCTCAGCTGATTGCCCAAATTCAAGTTAGCGGCAAAACAACCGGCGAACAAGAAAAGAAATACAAAACTCTTCAGGATGAATATAATACTTTGGAAAACAGATATAAAGAACTGCAAAAAATCCTCGCCGGCTTTGAAAATTTAGCTGAAGGTGCAATTAAAAAAATTGACGGGATATTACCTACCGTAGATAAAGAGACCTGATATGCAATCGGTTGAAGTGGAAATATTTGGACGCAGATTTCGTTTGCGAAGCGATAATCCAGAACGAACCAGCAAAATTGCCGAAGAAATAAACAACCAGATTGATGATCTATCCAAACATTACGATAATCTGGATTTTACTAAACTGCTCCTCTTAATTTGCCTTCAACAACAGGAAGAAGTATTAACTCTGGGCGATAAAAATCGTGATTTAAGCTCCGAACTGGATCGCCTAAACCAAATGTTATCTAAAATAATGATCTAAATTATGCCTGCAGAATTCGTGATATGGGTTGCATAAAAGCTATTAAAATATCGGGTTTCAAGCCATGAGTGGCATGCGCGCCGGCAAGCTCCGGATACATAAAGCTCAAAAGGTAGATTCCCACTTAAAACTTGGCTTTCGAATGACAAGCGTACACGGTTCATGCGGGCACTTTTTAATAATTCGCTTTGGTTAATGCCAAAGTTTAATAGATTAAAATAAGGAAATAACAATGACTATAGATCCTATTATAGCACTTATAATCGGTGTGGCAATTGGTTTTGCCATCGCACTTATTATTTATTTAGTTAAGCGTAACACTACTTTTAAACTGATCTCCCGATCAACTAAAATAGCCGAAGAACTGGAAAGAAATGCTAAAATTGAAGCGGAAAACGCTAAAAAAGCCGCTCTGCTGGAAGCTCGGGAAGAATGGTTTAAACAAAAACGCATCCTTGATGACGAAATTAAGGAACGCCAAAAAGAACTGCGCATCCAAGAGAAAAAATATAACGAACGCTTAAGTAGCTTGGATAAACGCCTTGATTCACTCGATAAAAAAGAAAACAACCTCACAGAACAAGAAAAGAAATTGAAAGCCAAAGAAGAAGAAATACTGAACAAAAAGAACGAATTTGAGGCAATCATCGCTCAACAAAAAACCAAATTGGCTGAAATTGCGGGACTTTCACGCGAAGAAGCAATTGCCCGTTTGCGAGAAGAATTGATTTCACAAGCAAGACAGGTAGCAGCTAATGATGCTCGTCTCACTATTGAGCAATTGAAACTTGACGCAGGAAAAAAAGCTGCGGAAATTCTTTCCACTGCCATCCAAAGAATGGCTGTGGATTATGTTTCAGAAACCACTGTCTCAGTAGTTTCCCTGCCATCAGATGAAATGAAAGGACGCATAATTGGACGCGAAGGCAGAAATATCCGAACTTTTGAAAAGGTCTCAGGGGTAGATTTAATTATTGACGATACTCCCGAAGCCGTAGTTCTTAGCTGCTTTGATCCTGTCCGAAGAGAAATTGCCAGATTGTCTTTGGAAAAACTGATTGCCGATGGCAGAATCCATCCTGGACGCATTGAAGAAGTAGTTGCCAAAACTACAAAAGAAATGGAAGAAAACCTAATAAAAATAGGTGAAAAAGCAGTGTTGGAAACTAACATCCACAATATATCACCAAACCTGATTAAGGTTCTGGGACGTTTACATTATCGCACCAGCTATGGACAAAATGTATTGCAACATTCCATAGAATCCGCCTGGATATGTGGAATTCTTGCAGTTGAACTTGGTTTGGATCAAGAACTTGCGCGTAGGGCAGGTCTATTACATGATATCGGAAAAGCCATAGACCATGAATTTGACGGCTCCCATGCAATCATCGGAGCCAATTTAGCCCGCAAAAACGGAGAGGGAAAAATAATCGTAAACGCTATAGAGGCACACCATGAAGAAGTTGAACCCATATCAGTTTATGCTGCTTTAACTCAAGCTTCGGATGCAATTTCAGGTGCCAGACCGGGTGCTCGCAGAGAAATGTTGGAGACCTATATGCAGCGATTAGCCAAGCTGGAAGAAATAGCAAATAATGTTGAAGGCGTCAGCAAATGCTATGCCATACAGGCAGGCAGAGAATTACGCATAATTGTTGAGCCCTCTTTGGTAGATGAAAATCAAACAACCCTCTTGGCTACTGAAATTGCCGCCAATATAGAAAAAGAAGTTCAATATCCTGGTCAGATTAAAGTTACGGTGATCAGAGAAACCAGACAAATGGCTATGGCGAAATAATGAAAGTTCTATTCTTTGGTGATGTATATGGAAAAGCCGGTCGCCAGACCGTTCAGCTGGCTCTTCCTACTCTCAAAGAAGAATTTAACCCCGATTTTATCATTGCCAATGGTGAGAATATAGCCGATGGAAAAGGAGTTACGGAAAAAACACTTTCCCAGCTTTTCAGTTACGGAATTGATGCCGTTACGGGAGGTAATCATCTTTGGGATAGAAACGAAGCCATTGAATATATCCGCAGTCAAAATAGAATAGTAAAACCTTTGAACTATCCTGAGTATGCTCCGGGCAATCCTTTTCTGATCTTGGTTAAAGGTAATCTACGATTAGGTATAATCTGCCTTTGTGGTCAGTTACTTATGCCTCCTTGTGATAATCCTTTCAATGCATTGGATAAATTCATAAAAACCAATTATAATGAAGATGGTGAACAGAAAGGCGTTTATACATTACCATTCCCCGTTATCCTGGATTTTCATACTGAAACGACCAGTGAAAAAAGAGCCATGGGTTGGTTTGCGGATGGCAAATTAAGCGCTGTTTTAGGAACTCATACCCATATTCAAACAGCCGATGAAGAAATTTTACCGGCAGGGACAGCATATATAACCGATGTAGGTATGACTGGCTCTCATGATAGCGTAATCGGAGTTAAAAAAGAAATTATTGTTGATAAATTCAGAACCTCCATTCCCATCCGTTATGAATCTTCCGATAGTGGTTTACAGGTAAATGCCGTTGTTCTGGAAATCAATTCAGAAACCGGCTTGGCAACAAAGATAACCCGCGTGAGAAGAACTTTAGAGTAAAAATATATGGAAAAAGTATTAACCGGAAAACCGGTTGCCAAACTAATTAACCAAGTATGCCGAGAACTAATCGCTCATTATGAATTACAGCCAAATATGCAACTAATTCAAGTAGGCAGTGATCCTGCTTCCAGCTATTATGTGCAAAGTATCATCAATAGTGGTAAAAAGCTTGGCTGCAACTGCACACTGCAAAATTTGCCCGCTAATATTACGGAAAATGAGTTGTTGGCTATTTTGAGTTCCGCTAATAATGATTCCGAAATTCACGGTATAATGCTACAAAAACCACTGCCCTCGCATCTCAAGGACAGCACCATAAATTTTGCCCTCCATCCGGATAAAGATCTGGATTGTTTACATCCTCTTAATCTGGGTAAAATTATCAGTGAAGAAGATGGTTTTTTACCTTGCACGCCAGCTGCGGTGCTTTTTTGTATGCTCTATTATGGAATAAAACCGCAAGGTAAAAATACAGTGATTTTAGGACGCAGTAATGTAGTGGGAAAACCCTTGGCAAATATTTTACTGTGGAAAAAACCCTTTGCAAATGCTACGGTAACCGTGTGTCACAGTAAAACAGATAACCTTAGCGATATTGTCCATAATGCAGATATCCTCATTTCAGCCATTGGGAAGGAAAATTTTGTAACTCCTTCGATGATAAAAGAAAATGTAGTTATCTTGGATGTAGGTATTAATGAAATAATATCTCCCAACGGCGCACTTGCTTATGTTGGAGATGTTGATTATAACTTATGCCTGGATAAGGCATTAGGCATAACTCCTGTCCCAGGGGGAATTGGCGTAATTACTACTTCAGTTTTATTTTTAAATTTGGTTAAGGCATGCCTTGAACAAAGAAATATACACAAAACTATTGACGAATATCTTGACTTGATTTTTAAGGAAAAATAATGAACCATACTAAATATGAAGTTTGGGAGGAATAATGCGAGTAAAGAGGATAAAACTCTTATCTATCATTATGTTAACTATATGCACTTTACTGTTGGTATCGGGTTGCGGTAAATCCGGAAACCGATTTGCTAATCAACCACCGACAATTAAAATAACATCTTACGAAGGTTGGGACAGCACTTATGTTACAGCTGGTTACGACACTACATTAGTTTATAGTTTCCAGCAACGAATTTACTGGCACGCTACAGATCCTGACGGTATCATAACAGGTTATGCTTTTAGAATTTTGGACGAAAATAACAATCCTATCCCCACTCCCGGTTATGACTATATAGACACAACAGGAGAGCTTACGCCTGATAATTTACTTCCTTTAGGAAAGGGTTGGGTTATTCATTATTTGTCCGGAGCTGATCAAACCATTCCTTTGGATAATCCTGCTGCGCGTCGTTCTATTTGGACTTCCCAAAAATATGCAGTTATTAATTTCCCTTCTGCTGACGCGAATGGAAATCCCATCAACAAATATAATAGATTCGAAGTTGTGGCAATTGACAATAGAGGGGATATTACACCGCAAGTTGCTTGGCGCAATTTTACTACCCATTCAGACAGACCCAAATGCTCAATTAGCACTACTAAAGGAAATCCTAATGACAAAGAAGTGGGTTCGGGACTAAAACTATCCTTTTCGATGAAAGACACTGATCCGTTCATTACACCTGCTCCTTATAAATATGAATTTAAAATGATGAAAGTTACAGCCCCCGGGGGTGTTGTTAAACCGGAAACCGAAACAGATTGGTTTTCCACTACTGCAGAAGATAATGAAACCGGAAAGATAAGTGAATATCTTTTAACTGCTCACACAACTCCACAATTAACTTATGATTACAATGAAGAAACAGGTGTCGCTTTACCGCAGAAAACCAGAATAACTGCTCGCGTTACAGACCTGGCAGGAGTTGTTTCTATTCCCGATTCCAATACGGTTATTAACTTCCGCGTTCGCCCCGGTTTCAGACCTCACACTGTCATTTACCCCACAAAAACTTATGCTCTTACCAATAATCACTTTGAGGATTATGGCGATGATTCAACACCTGAACTAACCGTTTTACCGAGAACTATAACTCAGGGCTCCATTCATTATGCCACTCCGTTATTTAAGGATACTGAGCATAGAAACACGGCAGTATATTCCTCCAATATAAAACTTTGGGTCCGTTGGGGCTGGTGGGGTGAATATGGAGACATTCGCGATAATTCTGCAGATTATGGAGATACAACTAAACTTAATTCTATGCCTTATGGTAAGAAAGTAGATGTAGTTTTAGACAGCAGAACAAGTAGCAACTACTTCAGTGAAATAACCGCTTATGATATTCGGTTCGACGGTGAGCCATATAGTTATCCTCCTTATCCTTTCAGCGAATATGGTGTTACAGATCAGGATGGTAAAAGATGGTTGCGGCTTCCCACTAATTCACCTTTAGGACAAACTATCGTCTTAACGAGCAGTCAGCTTCCTGCTCCAGTTGGAACTGAACCTGGAGAACATACTTTTGAAGTAAGGGTGGTAGATTTACAGAATGAATATGATCCTACACCCGCAGTTTTCACCTTCTATTTGTTCCCTTATATTGAACCAGCCAATCGGAATGGAATTCTTGTTATTGACGATGATTTAGATTCAGCTCAAGCTCCAGATGATAAAATAGATGGAAAATATGCAAATATGTTATCAGAATACTCTGGAATAATAGATGTTATCTCGCGGACACCCCATTTGAAAGGAAAAGTTAATCCTGATGAAGATACACGCGGCAGAGCATTAGCTTTCAGTGATTTACAGAAATATAAGCTTATCATCTACCATAACGACAATGTAAATGATACGGGTAATTTAATGTATGATTCAGATGGAATTAGTTTATACTTGATGAGAGGTGGAAATTTGGTAATTTCTCATACTCATAGGTTAAGCCCAATTTTAACTGAGATTTCCAGACAAGGCGTTAGAACAACTTTAGTTAACTATCTCGGTTTTGAAAATCTACCCAAAATTTCCTATGTTGATAACAATAATTTAAAAGCTTTCTTCCAGAAGGCAGTTCCAGCAATGACAAATTATAATGAAATGAATCTTCAATTTGGAACTGGAGATCAAGCCGCTTTTTATAGTATGGTTAATCTCCGTCAGGGTTTGGGATACTTATCCTATTTTGAAGATACCCATTTCACTGGAGAACCGCTTTATACATTTGGTTGTAAACCAACTAATTATTCTGTGTATCCTCCCACTCAAGCACAGTATGATTTATATAATGGTAAGACAGTTGCTTTCCGGAAGGTAAATTCTAATAACAGTCATGTATATATCTTTGGTTTCCCTCTATCCTTTATGAAGGATTCAGAAACCAAAGCAACAATGAATCAGATACTTTCAGAGATTATGTAGAAGGAGGATTCCAATCCTCCTTCCCAAAAGTGTTTTAAATAGTTACCTATAATTCGGTAGGAACTTCAGAACTCGGTTGTCAGGATGACGATGCGAAGATCGTTTTCCAGATAACCGAGTTTTTATTTGCGCTAAAAATAATGGCTAATTTACTTTATTTCTGTTTTGTATTTTTCCCATTCGCTAATGATGTCATTTCTTATCTTATTTAAACGAAGTTTTGCCTCAGCCCAGTCACTATAATGATAGGTCTCTTTCACTTCAATGGTTTCCTTATTTTTTAAGTGAATCGCAAAACCAATATGCTGTTTCTCAACTATATTTTCTGCCTGCCCGTAATCCCTAATCTTAGAAATACTTTCCACCCTCGCGAAATCCAATTTTTTGCCATCTGGCAATGTGTAGAGCATATTCTCCACCTTTATAAAGTATTTCCTACAAGCTCATAATTATTGCCGAGGTTTTACTGTCAATGTTTTTTTCACCAAAATAAAGAAACATTTTAAAAGTGAAAGGGAAATTAAAATCACTTTAAATTGATTTGCTGTTTAAAAAAAATTACTTGAGACGAAAGAGCCGTTATAAAGATAAAAGCTACATAAGAAACGAAGAGTTCGTCCAAAATCTTCTCATAAAACAAAAATTGCTGCTCCAATCCTTTTTGCTCTCTTCTAACTAATCACTTTTATCTTCAATAACGGAACAAAAAATGTAAGTTATGCTTGACATTATCTCCAACTGAAATAATATATCAATAAGGAGCAGATAATGAATGATAAATTGACCGCTATTTTCAATGAGATAAGAGCAGAGCACGAAAGCAGTTTAGGCAAATATGCATTTTACGATTCCAACTCTTGGCGAACCAAAAAAGAGGAACCGGATATTATGCGTTCTCAATTTGCGGTTGATAGAGATAGAATTTTATATAGTGGAGCGTATCGTCGTTATCATGGCAAGACCCAAGTTATTTCTTTCACCAATATGATTGATGAGGAGATGACCAATCGCAATTTACATATTGCCTATGTTTCTCAGATATCCCGCACCATAGGAAAATACTTAAAGCTAAATACCGAGCTTATTGAGGCAATCGCTTTAGGGCACGATCTTGGGCATTGCCCTTTTGGTCATGATGGTGAAAATGCTTTATCTCGTTGTTGCGAACAAAATGACATCGGTCAGTTTCATCATAACATTGAAAGCTTACACATAGTGGATCACATTTCCCGCAAAGGAAAAGGATTGAATCTTACTTTTCAAGTGAGGGATGGTATTATTTCTCACGATGGAGAGGTTCATAATACTCGTTTGATTCCCGATGCAAAAAAATCAGAAACAGATATCCAAAATTATATCGCAGCCAAAAAATCCGGTAAAAATTTAGATTCTATGCCCTCCACTTTAGAGGGCTGCGTAGTTCGCATTACGGATACCATTGCCTATATCGGACAGGATATTGAGGATGCCATTCGTTTTAATATATTGCGTCGAGAGGAGCTTCCAATTGAGCAAGCAGCTTATTTGGGAAACACTAATAGTCAGATAATCGATACTCTTATAAAAAGCGTGATTACAAACAGTTATGATGAAAATTTTGTCGCTTTCGATACTGAAACCAGTAAACACCTCTTAGCGCTGAAAAAATTCAATTACAAAAGAATATACACCGATGAAAATGTGAAAAAATCCAATTCCATAATTTACCGAACTATGCCAATTCTCTTTGACATTTACTTAAATGACATCAGAGAGAACAATCGGGAATCCAAGATTTTCAAACATTTTCTTGATCACAAACGCCCCGAATATTTGGAGCATTTTTCGCCTCCTGAACAAGTGCGCGATTTTATCGCCACTATGACAGACCGTTATTACAATGAAGAAATTAAAGCATATTTGCTACCTTGGAAAGGATAGACCAACAAACTAATATAAACGAAAACATAAGGAGTACTAATGAAAAAAACCTTGCTAACCCTCATATTTACGGGTGTTCTGCTATTTGCCTTTGCAGTTCCCCGCAATCTGGTAGTAGTAGAAATAGCTACTGGAACTTGGTGTACTTATTGTCCCGGAGCGGCTATGGGAGCCGATGATTTAATAGCGAACGATCAACCGGTAGCGATCATCGAAAATCATACTGGCGATACTTTCGCTAACACTTACTCTAATGCACGCAATACCTATTACAACATTAGTGGAGTTCCCACCGCTTATTTTGATGGATTAAGTCCAGTGGAAGGAGGCAATCATACTCAATCGATGTATAGCCAGTATCTTACAAAGGTAAATGCCCGCATTGGAGTTGCTTCTAAATATACTATTTCCGCAACCGGTTCTCTTACAGGTAACACTTTAAATATTTCTGCCACGGTTGCCAAACCGGAAGCCGATACGAATACCAATGTCCTGTTACATTGTGTCATTACTCAATCCAACATTGAATTTTCCTGGCAGGGAATGACGCATCTTAATTTTGTAAATCGTTTGATGATGCCTAATCAAAATGGAACAGCAGTAAATCTTGCCACAGGTGAACAGCAGACCTATGAGTTATCGGGAACTTATAACCCTGCCTGGAATATAAACACTTGTGAAGCAGTGCTCTTCCTGCAAAATAACTCAACCAAAGAAATTCTGCAAAGTGTTAAGTATTCTTTACCCGGCCTGGTGGGAGTGAATCCTGTTTCCGCTACCGAACTTAATTTCCCTGATACTTATGTGAGCGGGCACACCAATCTAAATATAGACCTGAATAACTTCTTTGAATATGAAGTGAATGGAACTGTCACTTCTTCCAATCCTGTTTTTACTCCCGAACCTGCCACTTTTACGATCCCTCCCTATCAATCATTTACAGTCACCGTAGAATTTGCCCCAGAAGCAGCAACTGATTATACTGGAACTTTAACCATCAACAGTAATTTAGGTGGATATCCTCAGGTGCAAATTCCTCTTACGGGAACAGGATTTAACAATGCTGCTCCAGTTGCCAATAATGTTCATTTGGACGGTCCTCCGGTCATTTACCAAACTTTAACCGCAAATTACGAATTTTCTGATCCCGATGGTAACACGGAAGGTGCAACTCAATTTCAATGGATGCAGATGATCAATAATCAACCTGTACCCATTGAAAATGCTACAGGGCAGACCTATACTATTGCAATTGCAGATCTTGGCTGGTCGCTTGCTTGCCGCGTAACCCCTGTAGATCAATATGGTATGCCGGGAACTGCCGTGCTTAGTGCACCCACTTTACCCATTGAAGAATTGCCTTATCCCCAAAACTTTACGGGAACTCTTGTTCCTCCCAATTCCATTCGCTTGCAATGGGCAAAACCAAATCACTTTGACAACAGAGGTTTTATCGGCTATTGCTTGGTTCGCAACAACTCTGTTTTACAAAATATTATGAATCCGAATACTCTTGAATACTTGGATAGCGACCTTCCAGATGGAACTTATGAATACTGGATCAGCTCTATTTTTAGCAATCCACTGCAATATTCCAACCCTTCCGAAATCGTTTCCATTGTTATCAATGTTCCAGTTAGCGATGAACTTGCGCCTGCTTTGGCAAGTGTAAATGTATATCCCAATCCCTTAAAAGCAAATACCACTTTCCAAATTTCGGGAAAAGCCAATAGACCTCTTACCGTGGAAATTTTTAACCTGAAAGGACAACTTATTCAACGCATTAATTCAGTTATTGATCAAAACGGTTCAGCAAAATTAACCTGGAATGCTTTGGACACTTTATCCAAACCTGTCCCCACCGGTATTTACCTCTATAGAGTAATTAGCGAAGGGACAAGCCAAAACGGAAAACTGGTAATCGTTAAATAATCCTAAAACTAAGTATAAATAATCATTAGAGTAATTCCCGTCGGCAATCTAAACCGACGGGTTTTTTTATGCCCAAAATACGGTTTATTCAATTGAAGCAGAACAGATTGCAGATTTATTCTTTGGTTATTATAACTGGTATTGCTAAGCAGGTCTGCCCTATCTTTTGTCATCTTTGCTTGCCTACTCATAATTTCTTGTCCCTTAGTGCATTATGTAACAATTCTCTTACACTGAAGTAACACTGCTCTAATATCATTACTGAAGTGTTAGGTGATTGTTACTTTGCTATCAGATGATGAAGCGAGTATCGGATTATTGTTTTGGGGTCGAGGGGTCTGGAAGTCGAGAGGTCTGGAGGGTCTGGAGGTCTTGAGGTCTGGAAGTCGAGAGGTCTTGGGGTCGAGAGGTCTGGAGGTCGAGAGGTCTTGAGGTCGAGAGGTCTGGGGGTCGAGAGGTCTGGAGGTCGAGAGGTCTGGAGGTCTTGGGGTCGAGAGGTCTTGAGGTTAATCACAACCTCAAATTATTAAGCTGTATTCAAGTTACTTAATTAGATAATTCCTGTCAATTTTATCTTTGCTTTTGATTCTTTTTCCGTTGCCAAAACTGGTGCATCTCAAAGTTCCGTTTCCATATATAATAATCAGAAAACCAAGTTAACAAATTATCATCTAAAATCCCCAAAATCCCATAAATCCTGTTCATCCCTTACCTATTCAAATCTGTGTCATCTGTGAAATCTGCGAAATTTGCGTGAGATCTTTATCCGTGTTATCTGTGAAATCTGTGAGAGGAAAAACAGGAACGGCGTCCACTGGTTCAATGTGATTTTTGTACCGGCGCTCGCTGTAGCGCCGCAAAAGGTACTTTTTTTTAAAGGAAGAACGAATTCCTCGTCGTTCCCCTGACAACCAAATTATGCAGTTTCCACGAAATTTTTAGGATTGCTTGAGAGTTTGTTTGTTGTGGTTGACGAGGAAGTCAACCCTCCTATATTTTAGCGCCGGGTTAAAACCCGTTGCAATTATCTGTCGTCCCGCTGGGACTTATATAAAGGATACTCAATGCGCCGGGTTAAAACCCGTCGTTAGTATGTATCGTTCCTATCGGAACTTTTTTTTCGAAATCCTATAACTCCCATAAATCCTGTTCAACCCTTTCCTATTAAAATCTGCGAAATCTGCGTAATCTGCGTGAGACCTATTCGGTGGCTTATCAATAAATCCCCAAAATCCCATAAATCCTGTTCATCCCTTACCTATTCAAATCTGCGTTATCTGCGTGAAATTTTCATCTGTGTTATCTGTGAAATCTGTGAGAGGTAATTATCTAATTCAGGCAGTTTCGGGTTGGCAAACTTTTTGCGGCTTGACCTTAATGATAAAGTAAAAAGTTCCCAACAAACCGCAAACGGAAGCAGTGAGGAAATTTAATTGGGGACTTTTTTGCCAGAGAAAAGCGCCCCCGAAAGCAGCAATAGAAACAATCACATCGCGGATGAGATAATAGGTTCCAAAGGTGGATGCTTTGGCATTTTCGGGAGCCATATCCATAATCAATGCCTTACGAGTGGGTTCTCCGAATTCTTTCAAGCCCCGAATGATAAAGGCAACTACCATAGCGGCAAAATTATGACAAAAGAACAAAACGAGCGGGAAAAGGGTAAAATTAGCAAAAGTTATAGCTACATAAGGTTTACGGGTGCTACGATCAGCAAGATAGGCAACCGGAATGTAAATCAGCATAGCGGTTATCATTTCTATGGTGGTTAAAATTCCAAATTGCAATTCATTAATGTGATTATTTTCCACTACCCAAACCACTACAAAGGCATAAGGAATCTGTTCGCAAAAACGGACTAAGATATCGGATACAAGCAAATGACGCAAATTGGCAGAAAAGCGACGGGAACCTTTACTAACTTCTGTCTTCTCTTTTTGCGGTTGTTCATTGATAAATTTACTTTGAACCAATAAAGCTACGCCCGCCAAAATAAAAGCAACGATAAAAGCATAACGGACGCCTTGAATTCTTCCATAACGCAAAATAAGAGCTCCACCCAAAATTGGACCTAATGACATAGGAATGCGTTTTACAATGGAATTCATCGAAATTCCCATAGAACGGCGATTCACCGGAACTACGGAAGAAATTAAACTCATCGTTGCAGGCAGGGAAATAGCCGTCCAGGAAATAAAAAAGACAGCCCCCACCAAAACGGCTATCCAAGAAGGAAATATAATCACGATTAAATAACCAAACATAGCCATCAGATTGAAAACAGAAAGGGCTTTCTTATAACCGATTTTTTCAGCCAACCAACCGCCCGGATATGAATATAAGGCACTAAGCAAATTATCCATACCATTCAGTAAACCAATGATGATGGGAGTTCCCCCCATCGCTATCAGATATAAAGGCAGAAAACGCTCTGCCATTTTTTCGCCCATTCCCACCAAAATTACCATTATCAACATTCCCAGCATACTGCTATTGATACTGAAAAAGGAGATAATTCTATGGCTTAGACCCTTACTTTTCGGTTTGAGATCGTCATTTCCAAGCATATTCTTTGCTCCCGTTTTCATTATTGACATTATGAAATATAGTTACTTTACAGTCAAGCAGAAAAGATCTGCCTAAAATGTGTCTTACATTATATAGGGGGTGACAAAAATGGATTTGTCACCCGTAAAGATAAAGATAAGATTAGCCAGAGTGCTTTTCTTAGTTTGAAAAAGTCGGAATTCTTCGAACTGCAAAAACACCCGCTAAAGGTCTTAGATAAAAAAAGGGCAGAAAACAAATTTGCTCTCTGCCCAAGCTGTAAAGGAATTTAACTATTTGGCTTTTTTCACAGCTTCTTTAAGTTTTTTACCAGCTTTGAAAACCGGAACTTTGCGTGCCGGAATCTTCAAAGGTTTCTTGGTTTTGGGGTTGATGCCATTGCGTGCTTTACGATGGGCAACACTAAATGATCCAAAACCGACCAATGTAACTTTTCCACCCTTTTTAAGAGTGTCGGTTACGCCCTCTAAAAATGCATTGAGGGCTAAACTGGCAACTTTTTGAGAAATGCCAGCACTTGCTGCGATCTTTTTTACTAATTCGTCTCTGCTCATTTTACCTCCTTATTGGTTTTTGTATAAAGAGTGAGAGATCAATCAAAGTTAATAAAAGTGCGCTCCGAAAATTCTGTCAACTAAAATAATACGAATTTTCGTTTTTTTTACGAATTTATGCGGTTTATAACATTGTTATGAACTTATATGTCTTTATTTAACAGCCAATTAGCCATTAGCTAAGAAAGCAAAAAATATTTTCAAAATAACTCATTTTTTTTCTTCTTTTACTTTTTAAGTTGACAAAATTAAGACACCTTAAGACAAAGGAACATATAAAATTTTGGAGGATTTACCAATGAAAACTAAAATATTAACCTTCATAGTCCTCGCTCTTTTAATGCTGCTTAGTGCTTGCAGCGGCAATAAAAAAGAGGAAATGAAGACAGAACCAGAACCGGTTCGCAATCCTTATGTCTTGGCTCATCAGGATGCTACTGCAGGAACAGAGGCATATAATAATCAGTCATATAATGAGGCAATAAACTCGTTCACGGAAGCAATATCTTTATTTAATGAGGCAGCTGCTAATGCTGCTCCAACCGATTCTATCGCCGAAAACATAGAAAAAATGAATCTGAACATTGCTAAGTCCTATATACAGCTGGCAGATGAAAGCGGTAAAATGAATAGTTATGATGAAGCACTCTCCTATTACAATCAAGCTTTGAACATCTACAAAACCATCACTCCCATACAGATTTCTCAGGAAGAGCTAACTCAGGACATAATAGGTACCTATAATAATATGGCTATAATAGCCAAACAGGCAGGTAAATATGAACAAGCGCTGACATATTACGATCAGATATTGAAATTGAATCCTAAAGATGCAGATACTATCTATGCTAAATTCTATGTTTTAAAAGATAATTTGAAGAATGAAGCCAGCGCTTATACGGTTTTAATTGATTATGCAGAATTGACCAAAGATGCCAAGGCATTTATCAATATTGGAGATTTTTACTTGGAAAAAGGAAATCTGGTGGAAGCAGGAAAATATTACCAGAAAGCTCTTGCCATTGAACCCGGCGCTGATATTTATCGTCGTTTGGCAAATTATTATCTTAGTATGAAGGATTGGCAAAATGCCAACATTTATCTGCAAAAAGTAGTTGATACCAATCCGCAACCTTCTGAACTGGCACAGATCTATATAATGATGGGCAAGAATTATGATGCACAGAAAGATAAAAAGAAAATGGTGGAATATTACGAAAAAGCATTAAGCATTGATCGTGATCCTCAGCTTGCCTTGCTCCTTGCCAGTTATTACAATACCCAGAAAAATTATGCCAAAGTGATTAGCAACGCAAATATTACTCTCAGTATGGATGCCAAAAATACGGATGCTGTAATGTTGAGGGGAGTAGCTTATTTTCAAACCAAAAATTATTCTGCCGCAAAAGCCGATTTGGAACGCTTGCAAAACGATCCCAAATATGGAGCACAAGCAAAAAATCTGCTTAAGAATATTCCTAAGTAACAAAAAATGAATTAGGGACGGGCTATCAGATTAAGTCCGTCCTTACTTTTATAATGAAATGAAACTACATAGCGACGGTTCAGTTAAAGCCATTTACTCTGTTGAGGAAGGAAAAAAGCAATACCGTCCCTTGATGAGTTCCAAAATTGCTGCAGGTTTTCCTTCTCCAGCTCAGGACTATATAGAAGGCAAACTTGATTTAAATGAACATCTTATAGCGCATCCTGCTTCTACTTTTTTTGTTAAAGTAGATGGATTTTCTATGCAGGGAGCAGGTATTTTACCCGATGACTTATTAATTGTTGATAGAGCAATTGAAGCAAATAATAACCACATAGTGATTGCTATCGTGGATGGTGAATTAACGGTAAAACGCCTTAAAATAAATGGGACTGATTACTTTTTAATGCCTGAAAATGATGAATTCCAACCCATACAAATTCAAGAAGGGATGGATTTCATAATTTGGGGTGTTGTAACCTTCGTTATTCATAAAGTTTAATCAGTTGGCAAAAATCAAATTCTGCTTACTTTTATTGCTATTTATAACTGGAATTTCGTTTCTTTATTCCCTGTCATTATATCAACAACAGAATATCATTTTGGAAACTGACAAAAAGGTCTATACTTTTGCCAAATCGCCCGTAATTAAGAACAGCGTTTGTGTATATGCTGATTCAATTTTATATAGAGAAGGAATCGAATATCAAGTAAACCATCAAAAGGCAGAGCTGATTTTATTGACTGTGCCCACTGTATCTGCTTTGAGAATTGAGTATTTATTAGTCCCTTTATCATTAACTGAGCCGTTACAGGAATGGAAAGAAATTGCATATAGCGATACTATGCTGACGGAAATTAAAAAAAGAACAAATCCGATTTTAGCATCTGACGCTCGTTTAGACATTCAAGGCACGAAAACATTCGCCATCACTTTTTCCGATGAATCCACTTTTGATTTAAAACAATCTCTCTTTGTTAATATTTCAGGCGAACTGGCAAAAAATGTAAATATCAATGCCCGTCTTTCGGATAGTCAATCCAAACTGTCTCCGGAAGGCGATTCCAAAGAATTAAGCTCATTGGATAATGTGTTCATTCGCATTTACGGTCCAAAATATGAACTCGCCATGGGAGACCTGGAATTGAAATTCTCGGGAACTCGTTATCTTGAATATTATACAAAATTTGAGGGCTTGAATGCTTGGATAAAAGGTAAACATTATGTTCAAACAGCTTACTCGGCCGGCGGAGGTAAAAATGCTTCCATCAAAATCACTATTGTGGATGGAAAACAGGGTCCCTACTATCTAAAAGCAAATGATACTCAATCCAACTTTCTGATCATCGCCGGAAGCGAAGAGATATATATTGACGGCAGACATACTGAACGCGGAATTGATTACAGCATAGATTACAGTGAAGGCAGCGTGATGTTTAAAAGCTTAGTAAGTGCGTCCAATTCCGTAATTGCCAGATTTCAATATTCCAATGAATATTATCCGCAAAGCAATTATCTTACTTCCAGTCAAATAGAGCTTGCAGAGCATCTTACTCTTACCCATCATTTCATTTGGCAACAAGATGATAAAAAAAATCCCTTGCTTTCTGAATTCAGCCCAGCGGATTTGGATTCGCTAAATAATGCTGGAGATGTATATGTTTGGGGTGAAGGCGTTTCCGAAGTAGAAGCAGGAACCGGAGAATATAAAAGGTTACTTAATTCGCAGAATGAATATTATTATGAATATGCTTTGGGAGATACACTTGCCTGTTATGATGTTATTTTCAGTTATGTGGGAAGTGGACAGGGCGATTATGAAGAATTTTCTGCCGGCAAATATCGTTACATAGGAGCAGGAATGGGTTCTTGGCTCCCTCGAAAACGATTGATTCCTCCAGAACAAAAAGGTAATTTGGATGTGGAGCTGAAATATGAAAATAATGGATTTAAGATCGGAATCGAAACATTGGGTAGTATCAACGACAAAAACACTCTATCTGCCAAAGACGATTCCGATAACGATGCAGGTATTTTTTATACCTATCTGGAAGTACCTTTTTCGCTATATGCCTTAAACTTAAATTATGAACAGCGGAGTGAAAAGACCTTTCTTTTTGGTCAATATCGTAATCTGGATGCAGAATATGATTTTGCCTCTTTGGAAACAGCGGATTCTTTGGCTCAACAAGAAAGTAATATTCAAATCAGTCGCGAACAACAAAATTGGACTGCCTCGCTTTTATATCGCTACCGAAATATTTACGATCTCTATTCTCTTATGGCTTTGCGTTTTATATCTATCTCTTCAGGGAAAGGCCTTTTACCCGCCATTAATATTAGAAGTACAATTTCTAAACAGGATTACAAACAAGAAGACGATAATGACGGAATAATGCAATATCATCAGGGAGATTTATCTTGGGCATTGAATAATTTGCGTTTGCATTTCGAGGCCCTTTATAACCTTCTGGATAATACCCAATTCGGCAACAGTTACTTAAAAATAAGCCCCGGAATCACTTTCGGCAAGGCATCTTCCTTTCTTACCCAATTTTCTCATAGTAATGATAAAACCCGGATTAAAGAAAACGAGCTGTGGAATACTACTTCCAAAACACAGACCTATAATGTAAAGCAAATGGTGAATGTAGGTTCGCAAAGAATTGATCTGGATGTTACTCACCGTGAAATAAAACAACCGGATTTAATTTCCAGTTCCAAATCTAACTATGATCTGATAACCTTACATTCCAGCAATAGCTTTTTTAAAAATGCCATCGGTATTTATAGTAACTATCAGTTGAATCAAACGGAGTTCTATCCCAAAATAAGAGAATTACAATATGTTGGATCTGGCTTAGGATATTATGACAGCACCGGTGTAAGTGTTAGCGACGGAGATTACGATTGGGTATATATTACCAGTTCCACGGGAAGTTTATCTTCCGAAATCAATTGCCTTCTGAATGTTTATCTGAAACCGGGCAATGTTTCCACCAATGATTTCTGGCAGCGTTTACAAAGTGATACATCCATTAATCTGAATGAACAAAGCTCGCAGCGAAATAATTGGAGAAGTTACTTTTTTCTGCCAGGAAGCGTTTATAATGACGATACTACAATATATGGCAGGCAAAGTATTGATGAAGTTTTTTGGCTGGATTTAATGCGCAATAAAATAACTTCAAACCTTCAGATATCGATGGAACGAACTTTGGATAAACGATATCAGACCCCGGAAAGAAATTTAAGCTGGTCTCAAATAGCCCAATTTGATTTCAAAGATATCATTTCTTGGAATACCCGTTTACGCTTTGGGAGAGAAAATAGCAGTGATACTCGTTATTTGAACGAAACGAATACTTTAAGCGCAAGCGCTATGATGCAAAAAATATTAAATCCGCAAAGCAATGTTCAGGCAGAACTTAGTTATAGTTCTGAACAAGGGAAAAAACAAGACGGTAGCGAAAATTATACTCTCGAGACCTTGGCTTTGGCTCCTGCCTGGAAAAGCGTGTTTATGCAAAAATACCGTTTGACGGCAAGCTTGGGAATAACATATAATAAGCTTTCCGGTAGCGATTACTTTGCTTTCCTCCCTCAAAAAAGAGCCGGCTGGATTCCTTCCGCAACCATAAATGGCGTTTATAGGATAAACAGTTTCAGCGTAATTACTCTCGACTATAAGTTTTACGATTACCCTAAACAAGACAGTTCGCATGAACTAAAATTAGAATTTAAAGCGGAAATTTGAGTTATGACTGGTGTTGTATTATCCCCGCTTGATTATGCAATCGTTCTTCCTTTTATCTTTCTTGCTGGTTTTATAGATTCCATTGCCGGGGGAGGCGGATTAATTTCTTTGCCAGCATATTGGAGCGCTGGAATTCCACCCCATCTGGCTTTGGGGACCAATAAATTTTCTTCCAGTTGGGGAACTTTCTTTTCCACCGCCAATTATTTCAAAGCGAAAATGATCGATATCCCCGTAGCTTTGTTAAGCGCAGGAATGGCTTTGATTGGTTCTTGGCTGGGAGCTACAACTGCTTTGCAGATATCATCTTCGGCGCTAAATTATTTACTGATTATTCTCATTCCTATTATAACCGTCTTTTCTCTCTTTAATAAAAAAATGGGGATGCAAAGCAATGCCCAAACAATGGCGAAAATTTTCAGAATGATATTGGGAGCGATTACAGGACTTGGCATAGGTTTTTATGATGGCTTTTTTGGGCCTGGAACCGGAACCTTTCTTATCCTTATTTATACATCCATAATGCATTACGATTTTGTAACTGGAAATGGCAATACGAAAGTAGTAAATTTGGCTTCCAACTTGGCAGCAGTTGTAACATTCGCTTTTACATCCAATATTTATTATCCTTTAGCCATTCCGGGTGCTTTATGCGGAATTGCGGGAAATATTATCGGTTCAAAACTCGTTATCTTAAGAGGAAATAAACTGATCCGAAAAGTATTTATTCTTGCTTTAGCGTTGTTATTTGCCCGGGTTATTTATAATCTGTTATTGCCTAAATGAGCGTAATTTATTATTATTTTTCAATCTGATAATAGCAGATAAATTGGCTGTTCCAAATTAGGCAAAGTATAGAGCTTGTGGTTTTAGCTATGAAAAATTCTTGACTGAATAGCACACCCAATTTTTATGCCTTAAAGCTAAAATATTTAGAGGAGATTTCCTGATGAAAAAGCTTTCACTCATTTTAACCGTGATACTGTTAATAATGCTTGCCGCTTGTTCAACCGCACGGCAAAAATTAAGTCCACAGGGTAATGTAAATTTAAAAACTGCTGATGTTTACTATTCTCAACAGAATGTAGATCAAGCAGAGATTTATTATTTAAAAGTGCTTGAGGATAATCCTGAACATATCATTGCTTTGCGTCGTTTGGGGGATATCAATTTATTCAAAGCTGAGAACTTCACCGCAAAAGAAATTGACTATTATAAAGATGCATATCAATACTATTCAAGAGCCATAAGCGTTTGTGAACAGTTTTCGGAACTTACAGACCAAGAACGCATTGATCTGAAAGATATGAAAAAAAGAAAAGAAAGAGCTTGGACTCGCATTTTCCTAGCTGCAAACAAAGAAAAGGAAGCTGGAAACACAAAAAGAGCAATGGAAATTTACGAACTGGCTCATCAACTGGAACCAGAAAGACCTGAACCTATGATTCAGCTAAAAAATATCTATCTGGTTGATCTGAAAGATGATGTAAAAGCTGAACAACTCCTTTTACAATTATTGCAGAAAGATCCTCAAAAAATCGATTATTTAATGGAATTGGGAACCTATTATTATACTAAGGGAAACTATGCAGAAGCAGTTAAATACTTTGAGCAAGCAAGACCTCAGATTCCCACTAATATTGATAACTTAATGAATATTTCCGCCTGCTATTATGAGCTGAAAGATTACACCAAAGCAATGGCTGCCACAAATGCCGCTTTGGAAATTGAACCCAATAATCCTGACTTGTTAGAAAATGCTCGTTCCATTGCTGATCAAATTAATGATATTGATCAAAGTATTGCTTATTTGAAAAGATTGATCCAAATTCGTCCCACCGAAGAAACATATAGTTTACTGGCTGGACACTTGATGCAAAAACAAAACTGGTCAGAATTGATTAAATATGCCGAAGAATGGTATAATTGGGATAAAAACAGTAAAATAGCCGTTGAATATATTATCTGGGCAGCTCAGCAATCGGGAGATAAGATTTTAGCTACTAAATATAACGACATAAAAAAGACAATGCCTTAATAGAATAACTGGGAGGATACCCATTCCTCCCCAATTTTGTGTAGTCGGAGAATTCCATCCCTCCGCCCTAATAAATGATTAAGCCACATAAAAAAAAGCTGAGCATTGGAAAGCTCCGACTACATTAGGAAATTTTAGTTATGCCACAACCAACAAAGGCATATCTTTATGCCGGTTGTTCAATTCTTGCCTGGTCAACTATCAGTACCGCTTTTAAGCTCTCTTTACAATACTTAACATCTATCGGACTATTATTTTTTGCCTCGCTCACTGCTTTTCTCTTTTTAGGAATTACGAATGTTATTCAGCATTCTTGTTTTCAATCAAGCCAGAGATGGTATCGAAGTGTTTTTAGCAATCTAAAGCAATCTCTGTTACCAGGACTGCTGAATCCTTTTATTTACTATTTAATGCTTTTTGAAGCATATTCACGCTTACGGGCTCAAGAGGCGCAAGCATTAAATTATACTTGGGCAATAGTTCTTTCTCTTTTCAGCATCTGGTTATTGAAAGAAAAATTCCGTTGGGTAGATTTGATGGCATTACTTATCAGCTTTTTTGGGGTTTGGATTATTTCTACCAAAGGCAATATTACCTCGCTTAAGTTTGATGATGGGTTTGGTTCATTTTTAGCTGTTGCTACTTCTTTAGTTTGGGCTTTTTACTGGATCATCAATATCAAGGATAAGAGGCCGGCTCTCACCAAACTTTGTTACAATTTCCTGATCGGTTTTTTGCTGATTGCTCTTTTTGCTTTGTTTACGAATGCTTCTCTTTTTACTAACCCAACAAGTTATGGATACGGCATTCTGGGAGGTATTTACATAGGTATTTTGGAAATGGGTTTAACTTTTCTACTTTGGAATAAGGCACTGGAACTGGCAAATAACACAGCATCCATTTCCAATATGATTTTTTTTACTCCCTTTCTTTCGCTGCTGTTTATCTATTCCATTTTGGGAGAAAGCATTCATCCGGCAACCTTCATCGGACTTTTGTTAATTGTCTTTAGCAACTTGTTACAAAAAGGTTTTGCCAGTATTTTAAAGCGGCAGGATTAGCTGTTCATCAGAGACGATATTTTCCAATTTACTAACCCCCAAACCCAATAGACGAACTTTCCTATTATTATCCCAGTTGGCAATTAAAAGCTGTTCTCCATACTGATAAAGTTCCTCTTTTTTATTGGTATAACTTTGCATATTACAGCTACGGGTGATCAATTGAAAATTATCATATTTCAATTTCAGAGTTATGCCATTTCCTTTTATGTTTTTTCTTACCAGGCGTTCTGACAGCCGCACCGAAAGGTGTTTTAATATGGCAAGGAGTTCTCCCAAGTTATCACTATCGGTATCAAAAGTTGTTTCACAGCTAAGCGTTTTGGGCTCAAATTCCGTAATTACTTCTCTCTTGTCTATGCCTCTAACTACATAATAATAAAATACGCCGACTTTCCCAAAAATCCTAATCATATCGTTCAATTCCATTTTATACAAATCAGCTCCGTTATATATGCCCAATTTTTTCATCCTGGCTGAAGTCACCTTGCCAATTCCGTGAAATTTTTCTATCGGCAAGGCAAAAAGAATTTCCTGAGCTTTTTCGGGAGGAATATAAGTTAAACCATCTGGCTTATTCAATTCACTACCTATTTTGGCTAAGAATTTATTATAAGAAACGCCAGCAGAACAGGTCAAATTGGTTTTTTGCTTAATCTCCGCTTTGATTGACTGGGCAATCTCCACCGCGTCTTCAACCTTCGCTTTATTTTCCGTTACATCTAAATATGCTTCATCTAAGGACATCGGTTCCACTAAATCTGTCCATTGATAAAATATTTCTTTAATTTGACGAGAAACCTCCATATATAAATGAAAGTGAGGATAAACAAAAATTGAATCAGGACACAAATTCCATGCCTGATAACTACTCATTCCACTATGCACACCAAATTTTCGCGCTTCATAAGAACATGTGGAAACCACGCCTCTACTATTTGGGGGTCCTCCCACAATTACACATTTTCCTTTCAACAAAGGATCTTCCCGAATTTCGATCGCGGCAAAAAAAGCGTCCATATCTATGTGAATTATTTTCTTCATTTTGTCTTTATTTCCCAAAAGACCTTTGTTCGTCAAGCAAAAAGAGAAAACAGATAAAAAAGACCTATTTTGGGGATTACTTCTCCCTATCAGCCAAAAAACATCGGGATAATGCTCTTGCTCCTATTTGTGCAGTGGTTTTAGATTGTTAGCTCTGTTTGAGAAAATGCCCTTTTTGTTTGTCTCTCCATAACCTTATACCAATCAATAAAATCCCGAATCCTTCCCGTATCGCGATAAGGGTTGGATTCGGGATGGATTCGGGAATCAAATGATGAGCAAGTTAGAAGGGACTAAGACGATATTTATAACAATTTATGCTATATTGAGTTAGCTGTATTATTTAGTTTAAAATTCTGAAACCTGGGTTAGTTCCATTTAGCAGAGATATATCTTGCGGAGGAATGGCGTTTTCAGAGGATATATCTTGCGGAGGAACAGCGTCCTCCGACTACACTTTTTGCGGAGGAACGGCGTCCTCCGACTACACTTGTGAAAATTCTTGACATAATCATAGCTTATGGAGATAAAGATTTTTCAAAGAAGAGGAGAAGCAAGAAAAGATGAATGAGCTGACAAAAAGAATAAAGAAATACAAGCAAAAAATAAACTTACGCTTTGCTTTACGGGCAGTTATCCAAGCTCTGATCAGCTTTATGTTAGCTTTGCATCTCTATTTTTTATTGTGGTTAAATCTTCCTTCGGATTCAATGGTGCTTTTTTATGCGAACATTGGCATACGAACCTGTTTGATTCTGGTGATAATCTATTTTCTTTTAAGCGGTTATCGTAATTTCTGGCATAATTTGGCAGTAGCGCGTTTTCTGGATAGACAGATTGACTATCAGGATGATCTCTTTCAGAATACGATGGAACTTGCTGAAAAAGAGCAAGATAGTCCGATTGTGAAAACCTTGGGAACAATGGCAAAAGAGCGAATGGAAACCAATCATTATAAAATCCCCGCTCTTTATTCTTCTCGGATTATTTTTGCCTTGCTCTTTCTAATTTTAGGATTAACAAGTATTTGGGCATATTCTTTTGAGGACTTTCGGCTTGCCGTTAAGCAATTTTACACAAACAAAGGTGAGGAAATCATCTATAAAAATTACATAGAATTAAGCCCTGGAAATATGCTAATCGGTAGAAATCAATCAGTTGAGATAAAGATAATAAATCCCGATCCGCATTTAAAACACCGGCTTTTTTATCGGATAGATAAACAATGGCGAGAATTGGGTTTGGCGGATAACCGCTATATTTTTCAGCGACTTGATAACAGTATAGAGTATTATGCAGAAAATGAGGTCTGCAAATCTCCCGTGTTTAAAATTCAGGTTTTGGACGAACCGATCGTGAAAAAGTGGTTTGTACAATATAATCCCCCTGCCTATTCCGGTTTGCCAACTTGGACTGATACTTTAAGTTACGGTAATATAGAGGCATTGAAACATAGCATCGTAAAACTTTCTTTTACTACAAATATACCTGTGGAATCAGCAGTTATGGTTTTTGACGATGCCAGTCGCCAACCTTTGCAAGCCATTGATAAAAATAATTATATAACTCAACTAACTATTGAAAAGCCGCGCACTTGGTATTTGGAACTAACCGATGCCTTAGGACGCAAAAATAAACCGGAAGAAAAGACCATAGAAATTCAGGAAGATAATCCGCCTGAAATTAATATCACTTTTCCGGGCGAAGATGTAAATTTGAATCAAAATATGCTGCTGCCGCTAATTATTGAAGCGGATGACGATTACGGATTAAAAAATTGTGCTTTGAACATCCAAGTTATGGCTTCCGAACCGCAAGTTATTAATATCCAAAGTGTTATTTCCGGTAAAATGTTCTCGACCGATTTTCTGCTGGATTTGAAAGAGGCAAATTTATTCCCCGGTGATGTAGTTACCTATTGGGCTGTTATTTACGATAATTCTCCGGAGCAACAAAAGGCAGAAAGTACTAAATTTAAAGCTCGCTTTCCTTCCATTGAAGAAATCTACCGAGAAATTGAAAATAAGGAACAAGAAAAGAAAAGCGAATTGCAAAATGTTTTAGATAAATCCAAAGACCTGCAAAAAGAATTTGAAAACAAGCGACGCGAACTGCTGAAACAGGATACTCCCAAGTGGGAAGATAAAAAACAGCTGGAAAAGATATTACAGGAACAGGAAAATCTTACTCAACAGGTTCAAAATATTGCCGATAATTATCAAGAACTAATCAATAAAATGCAGGCAAATGAGACGCTTTCTCCTGAGACCTTGCAAAAAATGCAAAAAATTCAGGAATTGATGCAAGAAATTAATAACGAGCAACTTCAGGAAGCAATGCAGAAATTTGAAAATGCCTTAAAAAATATTAAACCCGAAGACCTGAAAAAGACGATGGATAATTTCAAATTCTCTATGGAGGACTTTGCCAAAAAGATAGACCAGACCCTTGCCCTGTTAGAAAGCATTAAAAAAGAACAAGCAGTTCAAAAGGCATTGCAGATTTCCCAAGAAATGGAAAAAATGCAAAAAGCATTGAGCGATCGGACTTTGGATGAAAAACAAAACACCAAAGACCTTGCCTCCGACCAAAAACAAATTAGCGACACTTATGATAAACTGCAACAGGAATTGGAAAACATTAATAAAATGCTGGAATCGCCTCGCGACAATGCAGTTCAAAAGCAAATGAACGATTTAAAACAAGATATGCAAGATAGCCAACTAAAACAAGATATGCAAAATAGTCAGAATGCTCTGAACCAAAATCAACGCAATCAGTCCCTTACGGCACAAAATCAAGCGCTGGAAAAAATGCGCCGCTTTTCTTTAAAATTAAATCAAATGAAGGAATCTATGGGAGGAGGAAATCAACAAAAAACGATGCAGGCAGTGCAAACTGCAATAAGAGAATTGCTTATTTTTTCCAAACAACACGAATCAACCGTCTCCCATTATAAAAATGATCCTTATGTTATTGTCCCAGATCTGATTGCGGAATCGGAAGGAATCCAAATATCTCTGAATAAAATGTTTAGTGAAACACAAGTGCTGATGATGGTTCCCCCCAAATTTTTTATTGATTTGACTGATACCGACAAAGCATTTAGAGATATTTTTAGCTCCATCAACGAATCGCAATTTTATCAACTTAATAATTACCTGAATATAGTTCAAAAAGGTATAAATTTAATGGTTTACGATTTGAAGCAAGCATTGCACAATGCTTCCTCCCGAAGTGGAAGCGGTGGAGGTATGCAATCCCTTTTACAAATGCTGGAACAAATGAGTCAAGAACAAATGGCTTTAAATATGTTAACCGAACAATTAATGATGCAAATGCAAGCACAGGGCGGAAAAATGGATGGCTCCATGCAACAACAAATGCAACGCCTCGCGGCTGATCAAGAACGACTTGCGGAAAACTTGAAAAGAGCTCTGCAAAACGATCCTGAGGCACAAAAACAAGGAAACGCCATTAAACAAATAACGGAAGAAATGGATGCCATAACTCGCCAACTGAAAAATAACCAGCTAAACCAAGATATTTTGGAACGCCAGGAAAGAATTATCAGTAAAATGCTGGATGCTCAACGCTCCATAAATAAAAGAGAATTTTCGGAAAAACGCAAAGCGGAAACCGGACAGGATATATATAATCAGAATAAAGCCAAAATTGATTTGGAATCCTTAAAACGCAGCGGACTTTTAAATGACGGCTTACAAGGTTATCCTAAAGAATATCAACAGGTTATTATGCAATATCTAAAAGCGCTAAATGAAGCCGCCAATCACTGATAATGGAGAAAAAGTGATAAAGGATAAGAAAGAGTGAACAAAAAAGTTCTCTTGATACTGATACTATTTGCTTGCCTTAGCGCTATTTACGCTCAGTATGATGAAAAGCAAATTATTACTCAGCAAGCAAATCAATTGCTGATTCAGCGTCAGTATGCTCAAGCGGAACAACTTTTCTTACAAATCTTGGAAAAATATCCTAACGATCTAAATTCCATCTATCAGCTGATGAACCTATATTTTACTTTGTCTCAAACAGATAAGGCAGAGGCAACTTTAAACAAATATCAAAGAATTTTACCTCCTCAGACCTATAGTGAATTACACATCCAATTATTAGTTTTGCAGGCAAATGTAGATACCGCTTGGCAAGAAACGATGCGTTATCTGGAAACCTTTGGTGAAGATGAATTTAAATATCGGCGCTTGGCAACTTTTTTTGAGCGCAAAGCATTTTACGATAAAGTGATGGATCTTTATACAATGGCCAGAAACCGTTTGGGCAAACCAGATTTATTTCGTCTCGAAATGGCAAATACGGCTCTGAACTATCGTCAATTTGAAAAAGCAATTCGCGAATATATGGCTTACACGGAAAATAATCCACCCTATCTATTTTTTACTAATAATCAGCTGAAAACCATATTGCAAGAGGATTCTTCGTTAATATCAGTTGTTTCTGCCATTGCCGATAGCAGCAATAGTTCCATCTTAAAAGAAATTTATGCAAATGCGCTAATTCAATTGCAAGATTATAAAACGGCTTTGGATATATACAAACAACTGGAACCCCAAAAATTGTTGCGTTTTGCGGAAGATCAATCCGCTGCCGGAAACGATAGCATTGCTTTTGAGGCATATAACTATCTGGAAAGTAGAGAAACGGATATGGTTAAAAAGATGGATTTGCTTTATCGGCTGGCTGAATTAAAATATCAAGAAAGGGATTTTTCAAGTAGTGAAAAGATAATTTTGGAATCCCTCTCTAAGCCATTTTGGAAAGATAAAAATTTATCCACTCGTTTTAGCGTGGGAGTTAAACTACGCAAACTGATGGCTGATCTTAAACTGGCAAAAAATGAACCCGTGGATAGCGTTCTATTTTGGTTGAACGAGGCAAAAAAATATTGCCGCAACAATCTTGAGACACAAGAAATGGATGTGGAAATTGCCCGACTGCATATTTTACAGGGTGATAAACAGAGTGCGGAAAATATCTTGAAGACCATAAATTATAGTAACTTACAGGAAAAAGTGGCATACCTTAACTTTTTTAATGTGCTTCTTGCCGGAGAAACATCTTTGGCAGATACTTTGATGAATGAATTTATCATAAAATATCCTGATAGCATTTATGCCAATGATGCTATCTATCTGATGATGTTCACTTTAAATATTGCAGATCAAGATAAAAATAGCTTTTATTCCGCTATCCGTCTATTACAGTTGAACAGACAAAGCGGAATTGACACACTGGAAGTAATTTTCAGCCATAATCAAGATGAAGAGATATTGCTGTTGGCAATTGAATGGGCAATTGCCTTCGGGAATGTTCAAAAAGCTGAAACACTTTTACAGTATGATTTTAAGGATGATGTTGCTTCCGATTATGCTGCCTTGTTGCGTTTAATATTGGTTCTTGATCCGGTAGAAGAACAACGCATAGCTAAAGAATTTTTAAAAAATAAGCCCAACAGTGTTTTCTCGCCTGATTTCAGACAAAAAATAAACCGCTGGGCTGCATCCCGTCCGAATTTATAACATACAGGAGATAATATGAAATTGCGCAAAGCTTACACCTTTGATGATGTTTTACTCGTCCCTCAGGATTCAGAAGTTTTACCTTTGGAAGTGGATTTGAGCACCAAAATTACTGCCAAAATTGCCTTAAGGATTCCTATTTTGAGCGCGGCAATGGATACCGTTACCGAATCTTCGATGGCAATAGCTATGGCAAGAGAAGGTGGCATTGGTATCATTCACAAAAACTTATCCATTTCAGAACAGGCAAAACAGGTAAGTTTAGTTAAACGCGCTGAAAGCGGAGTGGTCACTCATCCCTATATTCTTTCGCCGGAAGATACTTTGGAGAATGTATTGGCTTTGAAGGAAGCACATCACATTGGTGGTTTTCCCGTCGTGGAAAATGAATTACTGGTTGGTATATTAACCAATCGTGATATCCGCTTTGAGACCAATCCCCAAGCCAAAGTTAAAGAATTGATGACTCCCAAAGAAAAGCTCATCACAGCAAAAACAGGTATTTCAATGGATAATGCCATAGACCTTTTACAAAGCCATCGGATTGAAAAACTTCTGTTGATTAGTGAAGACGGAAAGCTGGAAGGAATGATAACTGTGAAAGACATTATGAAACGCCTGAACTATCCCAAAGCAGTTCAAGATGTGAAAAATCGTTTATTGGTGGGAGCCGCGATTGGAGTTACGGGTGACTATCTGGAAAGAGCACAGGAACTTATTAAAGCAGGGGTAGATTTGTTAGTTATAGACACCGCTCACGGTCATCATAAAAATATTGGAACGGCTTTACAGACGGTTAAAAAGAATTTGAACTGTCAAGTTATTGCTGGCAATGTAGCTACTGCCAATGCTTGTCGTTATCTTATAGATCAGGGTGCAGATGCAGTTAAAGTTGGCATAGGTCCCGGTTCAATATGCACTACCAGAGTAATTGCTGGAATTGGAGTTCCTCAATTAAGCGCGATTATGGATTGTGCCTTAGAAGCAAATAAAGATAATATTCCTATTATAGCCGATGGAGGGATAAAATTTAGCGGTGATATCGTAAAAGCAATTGCTGGAGGTGCATCCGCAGTTATGATTGGTTCTCTTTTTGCTGGATGTGATGAAAGCCCGGGTGAATCAATCATTTACAATGGACGCCGATTTAAAAGTTACCGCGGAATGGGTTCTTTGGCTGCGATGAAACAGGGTAGTAAAGATCGCTATTTTCAGGATGCGCAAATGGAAGAAAGCAAATTGGTAGCCGAAGGTATTGAAGGAATGGTTCCCTACAAGGGTCCTTTGAAAGATTTCCTTTATCAATTGATGGGCGGATTGCGTTCCGGAATGGGTTATTGTGGAGCAGCAACATTAAAAGATTTAACTAAGAGAGCCGAATTTATCGAGATCACTTCAGCCGGCTTGAAAGAAAGTCATCCTCACGATGTCCACATCACTAAAGAAACCCCGAACTATTACAGCGGGGATTGAAGAAGACCTTCCGCCTTCTTTAAAAAGTTATCTCTCCAGCTTTATTTATCACTTGAAAGTAGAGCGGGGGATGGCCAAAAACAGTATCGAAAGTTACCGTAGGGACATAGGTGACTTTTTACTATATAGCCCAAAAGACATTGGCAGCTACGAAACAAACGATTTAATTCAATATCTTACTTCCTTACAGGAAATTGGATTGCTAAACTCCAGCATAGCCAGAAAAAGAGTTGCCATAGGACAATTCTTCGGTTTTTTGCAAGAGAATGACATTGTTACCAAAGTGGATATGGATTTGGTGCCCAGAATCAAGTCATCCGTGCATTTACCTGATGTATTAAATGTGGAAGAAATGTTTCAGCTCCTTAATTCTTTACCGCTTAAAACTCCTCTGGAAATACGCAATAAATTTATGATGGAATTACTTTATGCTACAGGAATGCGCATTTCCGAGCTGTTGGATTTGTCTTTGCATAATATAAATTTTGAGGAGCATTTAATTCTCGTGCAGGGTAAAGGTAGCAAGCAACGATATATTCCCTATGTAAATACGCTGGATAAACTTTTTGCCTCCTACTTAAATCGAAGCCGTCCCATACTACTAAAACTGAAACAATCCGAAATTCTTTTTTTAAATAACCGCGGCGAAAAAATGAGCCGAATGGGATTTTGGAAGATTTTAAAGAAGGCAGCTCTAATGGCAAACATCAAAAAAGAAATTACTCCGCATACTTTTCGTCATAGTTTTGCCACTCATTTACTGGAAGGAGGCGTGAATTTAAGAATCGTGCAGGTTTTATTAGGCCATTCTTCCATTGACACCACTCAAATTTATACTCATATAGATATGAAACGGTTGGTGGAAACATATAAACAATTTCACCCACGAGCATAAGAAAAAAGAGATGGATATGATGAGAGAACTTTGTTCAGTAAAAGAACTTTGTTCATTCAGAATTCGAAATAATGAATCTAAGAGGAGAAAATATGAAATTCCATAAACAGCAGCTAAATCCGTATCTGTATTTAATTTTAGCCATTTCATTATTTGCAGGGCTAACTTCCTGTAAATCACAAGCTCCAAAACAGGAGCAGAAAGAAATTCAGAAGATTTCCATCACTTTGGATTGGACGCCCAATACCAATCATACCGGCATTTATGTTGCCAAAGAACTTGGCTATTTCAAAGAACAGGGTTTGGAGGTAGAAATTCAACAACCGGGTCAAAATATCACCGACCAAATTGTTGCCACCGGTAAAAGTGAATTTGGCGTAAGTTATCAAGAAAATGTGATTAGAGCAAGAAGTGAAAATATCCCTTTGGTATCTATCGCTGCCATCATTCAGCATAATACTTCCGGTTTTGCCTCCTTAAAACAAGCAGGGATAAAAAGTCCCGTAGATTTTGAGGGCAAAAGATATGGCTCTTGGGATTCACCTTCCGAACTTGCCATTTTAAAAGCGGCAATGGAAAAATATGGCGCCGATTTTAAAAAAGTAACAATCATCTCTGGCATTTATGATTTCTTTTCCACAATTGGCAAAGATGCCGATTTTGAATGGATTTATTATGGTTGGGATGGTGTGGAAGCAGAACGAAGAGGCATTGCCATCAACTATATTCCCCTGAAAGAAATTGACCCTGTTTTTGATTATTACACTCCTGTTATTATCAGCAGCGAAGCATATCTATCCAATAATCCGGAAACAACCCAAAAATTTCTGACGGCACTAAAAAAGGGGTATGAATATTGTATTGCCAAACCTGATTCAGCGGCAGACATTTTACTGAAAAGCGTTCCCGAATTGAATTCCGAACAAGTGAAACGCAGTATGCAATTTTTAGCCAAAGAATATCAAAGCGATGCTTCAGCTTGGGGTAAGCAAAAACAAGATGTTTGGAAAAGATTTTGTGACTGGATGTATCAGCAACGCCTCATTCAGCTTGCAGTTGACCCCAATAAAGCATTCACCAACGAATTTCTTCCCCAATGATATGTTTCTGAAAGCCCAAGACATTCGCAAAACATTTTTCCTAAAAAGTTCGCCGGTTGTCATACTGGATAAAGTGCAATTCCGCATTGAAGAAGGTCAATTTGTAAGTATCATAGGTCCCAGCGGATGTGGAAAAAGCACTTTTTTAGAACTTTTGGCAGGAATCACAAAACCCGATAGCGGAAGCATTATTTTGGATGGAAACGAGATAACCGGAAAAACAGGTTTTTTAGGTTATATGCCACAAGACGATTTACTTTTCCCTTGGCTAAATACAATGCAAAATATTTTGCTTCCAGTTAAAGCCACAGGTAAAGATGAAAAATTGGCAAAGCAGAAAATTACCGAATTGCTCCCTTTGTTCGGTTTGCAAAATTACACGGAACATCTTCCCTATCAGCTTTCCGGTGGATTGAAACAACGGGTGGCTTTATTAAGAACTTATATGAGCAGTGCCTCGATTTTACTTTTAGATGAACCCTTGGCAAAATTGGATGCCTTAACTCGCAGTCAGTTGCAAGCGTGGCTTAAAGATATCGTTCATTTGTTGAATCTGACAGTTGTATTGGTTACGCATGATATAGATGAAGCAATTTTGCTGTCGGATAGAATCGAACTAATGGGCATAAATCCCGGAACTTTTGTGGAAAGTATAGAACTAAATCGCAATATACCTTTGGATGTAGAAAAACACATAATCCTAAAATCCAAACTCCGCAGCAAATTAGTGAATGAAAATATATAGCCACAAGATAGTATTATAGCGTTACAATGCTAATTCTGTTTTCAAGCACCTAAATAAAATATATGGCAACTCGATGAACTTATTCTCCCAAATTATACATTATATCCATTAGCAAGCGGTGTTTCCACATATTTTCCGAGCTCTCCAAAACCCCAATATTTTACCCAAGTTTGGTTGCTTATTTGGCACAGATAAAAGTGACCAGCCCACTCTTCCAATTTGCCTCTTTGAAGCATAGTTAATTGCTTGTTATACAGTGGTTTCTCTAACGCTACAGTAACACTTCCGTAACACCGCTGTTATCTCGCTACTGGATCGTTACTGATTTGTTACTGCGTCATAAAAAGAAGATGCCGGCAAACATTGTCAGCGAAGTCGGTTATTGGATAGAAGATGGCGAATTGAAAGGAAGTGCGCTTTATCCTGTTGTGAGCTGTAAAATTCCACCCGTGTTATACTTGCAAATGGTGGACACTGTCCTAAATGCTGTGCAAAAATAATATCGCCTTACAAAATCAGATCATAAAAAGAAGATGCTTGCAAGCAGGTTATCTAATTGCTAAGACAATTCATTTTGTGGCAATATGTTAGGTAAATTCGGCAATCTCGGCTTACACTGTATAATCAATTTCCGAATTTTCCGCCCATCATTCTTTCGATATGTTTCATACCTTGAGGCGTATTAACTTTTTTCAGCATTTTTTTCATTTCTTCAAATTGACGCAACAGGCGATTAATTTCAGTGACACTACGCCCACATCCTTTGGAAATTCGCAAGCGTCTGCTGCCATTTATAATTTCTGGATGCTCTCTCTCCTGCTCTGTCATCGACTGGATAATTGCCTCAATATGTTTTAGTTCCTTATCGTCAATTTTAAGATCGGCGGGAAGTTTATGACCTAAGCCCGGAATCATTTTGATTATTGACTCCAGAGAACCCATCTTTTTTATGCTTTGCAGTTGTTTCAGAAAATCATTGAAAGTAAATTGATTTTTCAGCATTTTGCGGGCAAGTTTTTCTTCTGCCTCCGCATCCATTGCCTCTTCTGCTTTTTCAATGAGCGTTAAAACATCGCCCATACCCAAAATTCGGCTTGCCATACGATCCGGAAAAAAAACTTCCAAATCGCTAACTTTTTCTCCAATGCCTACATACGCCACCGGTTTTCCCGTAACTGCTTTAATTGATAAAGCCGCTCCTCCGCGTGCGTCACCATCCATTTTGGTTAAAATGACGGCATCAAAAGCAAGTTTATCAAAAAATTCCCGGGCAATGGTAACGGCATCCTGACCTGTAGTTGCATCGGCAACAAAAAAGATATAATCTGGCTTAATGTGATTTTTCAGCCGAACCACTTCTTCCATCATCGGTTCATCAATATGTAAACGCCCCGCTGTATCAAAAATAAGCAGATTGACTAATTCCTTGTCTGCCATAGCCAGTGCTGAATCCGCGATTTTAAGCACATTTTTGGTATCTTCGGACACTACGGGAACATTGATTTGCTTACCCAAAATCTTCAATTGGTCAATGGCGGCGGGACGATAAACATCACAGGCAACAAGCATTGGCTTAATATTTTTCTTGCGGTAAAACGCGGCAAGTTTAGCACAGGCGGTGGTTTTTCCTGAGCCCTGTAAGCCAACCAGCATAACTTTAGTAAGACGGTTGTTATAGACCTTGAACTGGAAACCCTCGGTATCCATAAGGTTTACAAGCTGTTCATAAACAATTTTTACAACCTGCTGACCCGGAGTTAGTGATTTCATCACTTCCTCACCCAATGCCCGTTTTTCCACTTCGCTGATGAAATTCTTCACAATTTTAAAATTTACATCTGCTTCCAGCAGCGCCATGCGAACTTCTCGTAAACCAGCTTTGATGTTATCTTCAGTTAAATATCCTTTACCGCGTAAGTTACGAAATATTTTATCCAATCGATCGGAAAGATTTTCAAACATTATTTATCCTTATTGTCATTAAGCATTTTTCAGGGCTGCGATGGCTTGATTATAATCCTCACTCTTAAAAATATAGGAGGCAGAAACCAGAATATCCGCACCTGCTTCTTTAAGCGCTTTCGCATTGGAAGCAGTAATGCCTCCGTCAACTTCTATCAAAAATCGGTAATTGTTCTTTTTCCGCAAATTGAATAAATCCCAAATCTTATAGATGGCAGAAGGGATAAAATCTTGAGCTGCAAAACCAGGATTTACGCTCATTACCAAAACATAATCCAAATCTGGCAAAATTGCTTCCAAAGTCCCTATCGGAGTGGATGGATTTAGTGCCAGACCTGTTTTTATGCCCTTCTCTTTTAAAATTCCTATCAACCGATGACTGTGATAACAGGTCTCCTGATGAAAACTGACCCACTGCACACCCATATTCAATAACAAAGGAATATGAAAATCGGGATTGGTAACCATTAAATGCACATCCAGAGGCAAAGAAGTTAAATTGCGAATGGTTTTTAGCAACGGAAAACCAAAGCTCAAATTGGGCACATAGTGTCCATCCATAATATCTAAATGCAGAATATCCGCACCGGCATTTTCTAAAGCGGTTATCTCGGTGGCAAGATGGCCAAAATCAGCCGCTAACAAAGAAGGGGCTATTTGTGTTTTTTGCATTTGCGTTTCGGACTGCTGATGAGAAAAACAATCTCAGCAATCTCCTCCTTGTAAATGGATTTGTATTTGGAAATTATTTCATCTTTAATCAAAATCAGTTCCTGCATCCAAGTATTATTCTGCACTGCTACGAAAAGAACTCCGTTTTCCAACTTTTCGGGATACGATTTGGAAGCTAAAAGCTCACCTACAACTTCCTTCCAATAAAGAAATATGTGGATGAAAGACCTGTATTTATCGCCTCCCAGCCGATACATTAGCTCTTCTGATAATTGAGATATGGAACTGAAAGCCATTAGATAAATAAAAGCTCTTCACCGGTAAATTGAAAAACCGGTGAAGAGGATAATTTTGATTTTGATAGCTTATTCTTGGTTGGTAATCAATCCGTAACCACTGTATGCCAGAATCAAAGCAATCAAAGCTACATAATATACGGAACCGATACCAATTGTGGTTTTTTCTACCCTGCTCATAAATAATCCAGGAAGAATCGCCGCTACCAAGTATAAAATATAGCCAAGGATTCTGTTATTCTTATTGCTTCCCCGCTGATTGATAAAATAAACGGCAAACAGAGTTAAAGCAACAAAAACAATGGTGATTCCTATCACGATTGCTGCAACTAAACCTTTGGATACTGCCTCCGGCAAAGCTACTAAATTAGTAAACAAAACAATAACCGGTGGTGTTATTAAAGATAAAACCAGCAAAATGATGCCAAACACTTTTCTAAAAGTGCCTGATGTCTGTTTAACTGCTTCAAAATGGCGTTGACGCTTTCGGGTAAGATAAAACATAATAGCTATTACCACTAAAAAAAAGACACCATAAGCAACAATCATAATAGGTCTGCCGCTAACCATTCCCAGAAGGGAAAGAACCAGGACAAATATGCACAATGTTAATATTTGCCTGATATTATACCATTTATCAGACATTAAAACCTCCCGGTTTTATTCTTGTTCCGCCTCAATGGAAATATTGAGCGAACAAATTATATCTTTATGCAAACGCACTGGCAAAGTGAATTCGCCCAGTTCTTTAAAATGCTTGTCCATTGCCAAAGAGTCCTTTTGAACCGCTAATCCAAGTTCCTGTAAACTATGGACGATATCCATTTCGGAAACTGAACCGAACATACTACCGCTTTCATCAATTTTGCGTTTGAAAACCAATTTTGTATTATCTATTTTTTCGGCAAGATTTTTTAATTCGGCAAGCATTTTCTGCTCTTCATCAGCCAGTTTGTTTTGAATAACGGTTAGGTTTTTCATATTGGCGGGAGTAGCATAAATTGCAAATTTGCGGGGAATTAAATAATTTCTGGCAAAGCCCCGTTTCACATTAACGACTTCACCCTGCTTCCCGACTTTTTCAATCGTTTTCAGCATAATAATTTTCATACTGCATTTCCTCCAGAAGTAAAATTTCTTTTCGTATGCCACATATTGGCAAAGCCCAATAAAACAAGTAAAATATTGGCATAGAGAACGATAATTATCATAATAATGCCGCTTATAATCCGGTTAGCAAAAATTAAACCCAATCGATGCCAAACCAATGCCGCTCCCTGAAAAAAGGGAATTAAGCACAAAGATATAATCAAATTAATGAAAAGCACCTTCGTTTGGCTGAATAAATATAGAGGTAACGCCGCTATTATGAGCAAATTATAATATGCGGAAAACCTCAAATTATCTATCCGTTCAGGTATTTGGAGCTGTCTTTCAAAAAACAAATAGCCAATCAGCAAGGCAATTCCTTGAGCAATAATCCAAATGGATGAAATCACTTCTTTCCACATCGGTAACATTTGCCCCATCATCTGTGAATTTAGCACAGCTGGCATTTTGTCTTTAACCATTTGCAAACCCTGCTCAAATAGCTGATCCTGATATGTTCTGAAAAAATAATACCTCAATATGCCCCAGGCAACTATCATTAAATAGGAAACCAAAAAGGCATTATTAAGAATATGATGGTATTGCAATATTAACAGAAATACCAAAACCGGCAACCCGACAGCAAAAATGGCATCCAAACATAATATGCGGGAACTAACTTGCTTGTCTAAAATCAGCATCACAACCGGAACCAGTATAAACAGCAAAAATGCCTGCAGCGGCTTTCTTAAATTCAATTCAGCCGCGCGAGCAATATAAATCATATACACTATTAAAGCCAAAAAAGGACTTAATAGTGACAAAGCTCCAAGGATTAGAGGATATATAGGCATTTACTCTATTACATAAGGAATTAATGCCATCTGACGAGCACGCTTGATTTCCCTGGTTAATTTGCGCTGATGTTTTGCACAGGTACCAGTTAAACGAGCCGCTTCTATTTTTCCTACCTCAGAAACATACTGTTTTAGCATATCCACATTCTTGTAGTCAATCTGTAATTCTTTATTGGCACAGAACTTACAATATTTTTTACGCGAGTATTTCTTTTTTCTATCGTTTGGATTCATTCTTAACTCCTAAAAGGGAACATCATCAGTTGTTGTGTTATGAGGAATGGACTCTTCAGGAGGAAGAGGAACATCCTCGCCGGGAGTTACAGAACCCTCTTCACGAGGTTTCCATTCCAGAGAGTGAAGAGTTTCTACAATAATTTCAGTGGTCTTGCGGTTTTGGTTGTTTTGATCTGTCCAATTACGCGTTTCAATTCTTCCTTCTACAAGAACTGGACTTCCCTTATGAGTTTGATTGGCAATAAATTCAGCCCATTTATTCCATGCTACGCAATCAACCCAACTGGTAACTGTTTGCCACTGTTCAGCTTCATCTTTGTAACGGCGATCGCAGGCAACGACAAAACGGACTACAGGAGTTCCTTTGGGAGTATATTTTAGCTCAATTTCATTGCCGATTCTACCGCAAAAGATACATTTGTTTAAGCGCGGAAGTTTTAAATCTGCCATTTTTTTCTCCTCAATCCTTTGCCACAAAAATGTGACGAATAATGTTTTCGTTAATATTGAACAACGCTTTCCATTTCTTGATTAGCAAGCTGTCCAGTTTAAAATAATCCACGAAGTAATATCCCTCGCGAAACTTCTTGATGGGGTAAGCCAACATTCGCTTTCCCCAAGGGTCAATCTTAATAATCTCGCCGCCGTTATCTGTTACAAAAGACAGTAAACTATCGTTCATTGCCTTTGCTTCTTCTAAACTTAAAGCGGGAGTTAAGATTAGCATTAGTTCATAATCCTTGGTCATTAACTTTCCTCCTTTGGACTTATGATTCCGGAACTTTCTGCTCCGGAACAGGATTTTTTCCATATACTGTATTCATTCAACACAGCATTGAAATCGTATTTTATGTAAATATCAATAAATTTGCCTGCCAATGCCAAAACAGAATTAAGCAATACCTTTTCTTCCGGCAAAAAATCGCTTAAAACATAGTCACGCGGAGCAATGGCTTTGTTTCTGCCAACCCCGATTCTGATTCTTTTCAATTCCTCTGGCGGTATAACTTTCAATAATGATTTAATTCCATTATGTCCACCATCTCCTCCGCCCTGCCGAATTCTGATTTTGGCAATGGGTAATTCTATGTCATCATAAACTACCAGAAATTCGTTTACTTTCCACTTTGCCAATACCTGTTTAACGGCTTCTCCAGAATTGTTCATAAATGTTTTGGGCTTTATTAAAATCACATTTTCCATTACAATATAATCAAAATCTGCCCCTTTGGCAAATTTCTTCTCCCTGCTTTGCGCCCATTGATCTAAACAGATAAAACCCAGGTTATGACGATTGTTGTCATATTCTTTTCCCGGATTTCCCAGTCCGATTATGAGTTTCATATAAAAGCATTATTTTTCAGTATTGGGAGTGGATTGTTCCTCCGGAGTGGAAACAGGAGTGGTTGTTTCACTTACTTCTGCTTTCGGAGGATGAATCGTTACCAAAGTTACATCTCCGTGTTCTTTAACCTGCCAATTACCTGTTGGAATGTCTCTTATATGCAAAGAATCACCAATTTTCAAATTGCTGACATCCAAAGTTAATTCATCCGGAACTTCGTTTGCTTTGCAGGATATCTTTATATGGCGCTGAACAATTTCCATCATTCCGCCTTCTTTAACTCCCATTGATTCTCCAGTGTAATTAATGGGGACTTCAATTTCAATTTGCGTTTCCGCTGCTATCACCATAAAGTCAAGATGCAAAATTTCTCTGGAGACAGGATGCACCTGCTTGTCTTTCAGGATAGTGTGAAATTGTTTACCATCGCAGTCAATGTCCCAAAAACTGACTTCTTCAAAGCTCTTTTTGAACATTTGGTTAAATTCGCCTTTATTAACGCTAATGGGAAGGCAATCCATTTTTGAACCGTATATTACGGCAGGAATCATTCCACTGGCGCGCAAAGTAGTCAGATCTGATTTTTTAACTGTTTCTCTGGGAGTGGTTTTTAGGTTAAATATCATTTATTCCTCCATCTTCTATCTAAATAAGATACTTATTGATTCTTCCTTATGAATTTTTTTAATCGCCATTGCCAGCATTTCAGCAATAGATAACTGTTCAATTTTAGAACAGTTTTGTTTCTCTCCGGTAAGGGGTATTGTATTCGTAATGTAAAGTTTTTCAATCGGAGATGCCTCAAGGTTGGTTATGGCATTACCACTTAAAACACCATGGGTACAAGCTGCAAATATTCTTTTAACTCCTTTATCTACCAATGCGTTAGCCACTTTTATCAAGCTACCGCCTGTATCAATAATATCATCATATAAAATAGCCGTTTTACCGCTTACATCTCCAATAATATTTAGCAGTTCCGCTTTATCTTCATTTCCCGTTCTGCGTTTATCGCCAATCGCCAAGGAACAATTTAAACGTTTTGCCAAAGCTCTTGCTCTGTTTGCTCCTCCCGAATCGGGAGAAACTACCACTACATCGTCCATCGGCATAATATTTTTAAAATGCAGAGCAAAAGTCGGAATCGCATACAAATGATCAACTGGTATATTAAAAAAACCTTGAATCTGGTCTGCATGCAAGTCCACTGTAATAACTCTATGGGCTCCCGCTATCGTAATCAAATCGGCAACCAGCTTTGCCGTAATCGGAACTCGCGGTTGATCTTTCTTATCTGAACGAGCATAAGCATAATAAGGAATCACACAGTTTATCCTATTTGCTGAAGCTCGTTTTAAGGCATCCACCATAATCAGTAAATCCATCAAACTATCATTTACTGGATAACAGGTTGGCTGAATGACAAAAACATCTGATCCGCGCACATTATCGTTGATTTTTACAAACGATTCATCGTTGGAAAATTTGAATAAATCAATATCTGCCAACGGAATACCTGCATATCGAGATACTTCTTCTGCCAAAGGACGATTTGCATTACCTGTGATAAGCTTTAGCTGAGAAAACACTTGTTTCCTTCCCTTTTGTTTCCTTATCCTTGTTATTAAACTTTTTCTCCAAATTATGTCTTTAATCGGGATATTGTTTTTTCTTTCCAAGTATCCCAATAGTAATAATAACTTACTAATTTCCTAAGAGTTATAGCTACCATAACCACTATAATTCATTTTGTCTTGCCAGTTTTTTATAGCTCCCCTTTTTGTCAAAACTTATTTCTCGGAAGCCGATAGATTTCAAGCACTCTTTTAAAGAAAAGGCAGAAGGTGGAAAAACAAAAAAGGGAAACTCTGCCTAAGTAGATTTTTTGTATTTTACAGGTTAATTTAATTCCTGCTTCCATTTAATTTGCTTGCCATAAATTACCCTTCGGATTATATTGTTAAAAAAAAGAGACGGGAGAGAAAATGGCTACTCTTTTCTTTTGTACTGATTGCGGTTTTGAAACCAGTAGATGGAGCGGAAAATGTCCTTCCTGTGGTGCTTGGGGAACAATGAAAGAAACTGAACGCATTACAGGAAAAAATAATAAATCGATGGACACCTTGCCTCGGGCTAAAGCGGAAAGAATTATTGACTTGAAATATGATGATTTTTCCAGAATGCAAACAGGAATCAAGGAATTTGATCTGGTTTTGGGAGGTGGCATCGTAAAAGGAATGGTTATTTTAATTGGAGGCGAACCCGGAATTGGCAAATCCACTTTAATGTTACAGCTTTCGGAATGGGCAGGAAAACAAAATAAAAGAACCCTTTATTGTTCAGGAGAAGAAAGTGCAGAACAAATTCGCTTGCGGAGTAAAAGATTACAGATCTCAAGTGAAAATATTTTTTTGCTGTGCACCAATGATACCGAACAAATTATTGAAACGATGGAAGATACCAAGCCAGATTTGGTAATCGTAGATTCCATTCAGTCCGTTAGCATTCCTTCCATCGATGCTTTTGCCGGAAGCATCAGCCAGCTTAGAGAAAGTACTAACCGTTTACTTAGGACTGCTAAAACTATGGGCATCCCTCTTTTTTTAGTTGGTCATGTTACCAAAGAAGGATTAGTGGCAGGTCCCAAAATATTGGAACATATGGTAGATACAGTTCTTTATTTTGAAGGCGAAATGCGCAGCCAATATAAAATTTTGCGTGCCGTGAAAAATCGTTTCGGCTCCACCAATGAGATCGGACTTTTTGAAATGACTCACCTTGGTTTAGTGGAAGTGCACGATCCCAACCAAATTTTCTTAAGTTACGAGCAACAAGATATCGGAACAGCGATCTCTTGTATAACGGAAGGTAGCCGCAGTTTCATCGTGGAAGTTCAAACCCTGGTTAATACAGCCAATTATGGGACACCCCAAAGAGTTTCCGTAGGGCTGGAACAAAAAAAAATGGCTATGCTACTGGCAGTTTTGGAAAAGAATTTAGCGCTATATTTACGCAGCAGCGATGTTTTTTTAAATTTGACGGGAGGAATCCGCAGCACAGATCCTGCTCTTGATTTGGCTATTTTAGCCGCTCTTATTTCCAGCATAAAAGATAAGCCATTAACTGAAAAAACCGTTTTTATCGGAGAAGTTGGACTAAACGGAGAAGTGCGTCCCGTATCTCAATTGGATAAACGCATCAGTGAAACCATCAAGCTTGGTTATAGCAAAATTTTTGTTTCTCACTATGCAAAAGTGAAAGCCAATCAGAAAGTAATTAAAGTAAAAGATATAAAGGCACTCTTTTCCGCATTGCAATAAAAAAAATTGCTTGTTACCTAAAAATGCTCTATGTTTCCCCTTTCAATATTGCTAACTAATTATCTGATTAACACTTACTTAGAAGTTATAACAAGTGCTACAGGGGAAAACTTGTCTAATTGATTTCAAAGTGGAAAGTTCAAATAAGAAATCTAATTGTTCAATGATCTTGTATCAAAAACAGCTATTTGGAAATAAAAATTATAGCAACAGCTGGCAGAAGAGAAATTTTCCAAATTATGAAAAAATATTTTGCTCTTTCGGAAAATTGCATTATTATATGGAGAGAAGATTATTTATAAAAGGAACTGGAAGTGTGGGTATATTCTACTCTCGCTTGCAGTTGGTGGATAAAACGCAGGATAATTTAAGGTTTCGGATGAAGTTTTATACAAAGAATGATGAGTTTAGGAAATTTTGCGGTGCAACAGAATTTGTTCCGCAAAAGCGGAAGGGAAGGTATTCCGCCACGCTGGATAATTAACTTTCCAAAGGGCGGTTTTGATTCATTTAGGATCAACCGGTTATAATATTTACGAAACAATTAACTAAGGAGAATTAAATGGCTGATTATGCTAACAAGTTCCACGATCTTATCACTCGCTTACAAATGGTATTAAGCGAAATTGATTATGCACAAAAAGCTTGCTTACAGGCAGGACGAATGGAGTGTATGTTATTAAATCATCTTTACAAAACCAATGGTCCCGCCAATATGAATGAACTGGCGAAGGTTCTGAATGTTTCTCACAGTCGTGTAACCAGGATTATGGATAACCTCGTTAACAAACAATTGGTTATGCGCGAACCTTCAGAAGAAGACCGTCGTTGTTGGTATGCCCTGATTACAGAAAAAGGTAAAAAGCTGGCAGCAAACAGCTTGCAGACAGTTTTAGACCAACAGGCGAAAATCCTAAAAAAACTTCCTGAAAAAGATGTTGAATCAGTTTACAAGGCACTGAAACAATATGTAGATAAATACGAGGAAGTTTTGAAAGAGACAATTGAAGGACTATAATGTCCGCCCTCGTTAGAACTGAGTGGTCTGGAGGAATGAAATTCACTGCAGAAGTGGATGGACACCAAATAGTTATGGATGCCGATTCTCAATTTGGAGGCAGCAATGCTGGTCCCAGACCAAAACCATTATTGCTGGCAGCTTTAACTGGGTGTTCAGGAATGGATATTGTATCCCTCCTCAAAAAAATGAAGGTTCAAAATTACAGTTTGGCAATGGATGCTCAGGCAGAAGTAATGTCTGAGCATCCGTCCATATATCGAACAATCACACTTTTTTTTTATTTTCGTGGTGCAAACCTTCCCACCGATAAAATAAAAAAAGCCGTAGATTTATCTTTAAATAAATACTGCCCCGTAAATGCTATGTTAAATAAAGCCGCAGATATCACTGCCAAAATAATAATCAACGATAGGGAGATTAACTGATGAAATGGATTTTTTTACTACTTATTACCACCGTTATTACTATGCTGGGCTGCACTCCTACAGAAAAACCTGTAACCAGCGATGATGTATTAAATAACCCCGAAAAATATGCGAGTGAGGAAGAAGATATGAACCTAAAACCTGGAGAATGGCTAACTGACTGGGATCAGGCATTATCTATGGCAAAAAAACTTAATCACCCAATTTTAGTTGATTTCACCGGTTCCGATTGGTGCATTTGGTGCCAGAAACTGGAAGGTGAGGTCTTCAGTAAGGATAAATTCAAAGATTATGCCAAAAGTAATCTAATCTTATTGAAATTGGATTTCCCTCGTTCCATCCCGCAAACTGACGAAGTGAAGAAAGCAAATCAAGAAAAGATGAAGGAATTTAATGTTGAGGGTTATCCAACCGTTGTGCTCCTAAATACGGAAGGAAAAGAAATAGCCAGAACAGGTTATGTGCCCGGTGGAGCGGAAAAATATGTTCTCCATTTGCAGGACTTGCTGAAACAAGCGACCATTAAATAATTATCTTTCCCAAATTACCCTGTGCTAACAGAAAAAGTTCAGCGCAAGAGCTTATGCTTGAAATGTGCATAGAAATGAGTGTTTGAGCAGGTTTAGGATGAAAAAGGGATTGGAGCGAAGGGCATCTCAGTAAATCAGGATGTATTTCCAGAGCAAGCTTATCTTGAGCTTGGCGCTATAAAATACTTACTTAAGCCCTTACCCGGAGCATTCTTATTTATGACTTCTTCCAGCTATAACGGAAAGTAAGCATTAGCAATTTAGCTATATTGCCTCCCCGTTTTAGGTTATGATAAGTAGGAGCTTACATAAGTTCCGCAATTTTTCTATTTGCTCTAAATAGGACTTATGCCTAACTTAGATGCTTAGCTTGGCTTCTTTTACTTTTGCAATGTATCACTTGCTCCCAGCATCATCTTCTGATGCTCACCTAACAAATCAGTAACGATGCCGTAACGAAATTACTGCAATGTAAGAGATGTGTTACGGCAGCATAAGAGAGTCGTTCAATAAGCTTCTATGTTACAAAGGGTTGGATGTTTAATAATATGCCCAAATTGGGCAAGGAAAGTGATAAAGGAAACAATCCAACCATTGGTTACCGATTTATAAATTAAGAAAAACCAAATAAGGCATTTATCACTTTTTTCATAGACAAATAGAGTAACCTCTTATTTGTTGGTTTCCAAATTGTTAAAAGGACTTGTTTATGAATAGCGATGCGGATAGTCCGCTTTCTAAAATACGAAATATAGGTATAATGGCACATATCGATGCTGGTAAAACGACCACCACGGAACGGATATTGTTTTATTCTGGTTACTTGCATAAAATGGGTGAAGTGCATGATGGAAATACATTTACGGATTGGATGGAACAAGAACGCGAAAGAGGAATTACTATTACTTCGGCAACGGTAACTTGTTATTGGAATGATCGCCAAATAAATATTATCGATACTCCCGGCCATGTAGATTTCACTGCGGAAGTAGAACGCTCGCTAAGAGTTTTAGATGGAGCAATTGGTGTTTTTTGTGGCGTTGGGGGTGTGGAACCACAATCAGAAACTGTTTGGCATCAAGCAAATCGATATCATATTCCGCGTTTGGCTTATGTAAATAAAATGGATAGGATTGGGGCAGATTATTATCATTGTGTGTCAATGATTCGAGAGCGTCTTACCCCTAATGCATATCCAGTAAATATTCCGATCGGCAGAGAAGATAATTTTGAAGGTGTGATAGACCTGCTAACAATGCAGGCATATTATTTTGATCCTTTAACTTGTGGTTTTGAAGTGAAGCACTCTCCCATCCCGGAAAAATATCTGGAATCCGCTTTAGCGATGCGCGAAGAACTTCTGTATAAGGTTAGTGAATTTAGTGAAGAGCTTTTGGAAAAAGTGCTGGAAGGGGATGATATCCCTTTGGATTTGCTGAAAGATGCCATTCGGAAAGGAACGATACAATGTAAGTTAATTCCTGTTTTTTGTGGTAGTTCACTGAAAAATAAAGGAATACAACTTCTTTTAGATGGAATTTGCGATTTTTTGCCCTCGCCATTGGATATTGGTGCAACTCAAGGTTTTGATCCTGTAACACATCAAACCGTAGATATTGCTCCCGATCCGGAAGGTAATCTTGTAGCGATGGCTTTCAAAGTTCAAATAGATAAGTATGTAGGCCGTTTAGTTTACATTCGGGTATATTCTGGAACGCTAAAAAAGGGCTCCTCATTCATAAACCAAAGTAACGGTAAAAAAGAAAGAGCTGCCCGCATTTTACAGATGATGAGCAATCGTAAAAATGATTTGGATTGCCTTCAGGCAGGCGATATAGGTGCCCTTGTCGGTTCTCGTTTTTTAATTACGGGAGATACAATAACCGATGAAACGCAAAATGTTTTGCTCTCCAAAATGCACTTTCCGGATACAGTTATCGCTATGGCGATAGAGCCAAAAACAAAAGCAGATCAAGAAAATCTGGATATTGCCCTCAAGCGTTTGGAAGAAGAAGACCCAACTTTTCAGGTTCATATAGATAAAGACACAGGGCAAACTCTCATTTCAGGAATGGGAGAATTGCACCTGGAAATTATTGTGGATCGATTAAAGCGGGAATTTGGCATTGCCGTTAACCAGGGCAATCCGCAGGTCTCTTATAAAGAAACCATAACTAAAGAAGTCGAAAGTGCTGAGGTCTTCCAACGCGAAATGAATGGCAAAGGAAATTATGCGGCAGTAGAATTTCGCTTAAGTCCCCTTATAATAAAAGACCCCTCCGAGGATGCAAAAAATACATTCATCAATAAAGTAACCGAGGAACAAATTCCCCCTGAATATTGGAAACCGATTGAAGAGGCAGTTTTTAGTGCTCTAAATGATGGTCCTCTAATTAGTGGCAATGTGGAAAAAGTAAACATAGAACTTATCGGAGGAAACTACAATCCGGTGGATTCCAATGAAACGGCTTTTAGAATTGCCACTGGAATAGCTATCGGAAAAGGTCTTAGAGATGCCTCCCCTGTATTGATGGAACCTATAATGCTGATGACGGTTTTGTCTCCGGATGAATTTGCCGGTGATATTTTGAACGATATTAACGCCAAGCGCGGAAAAATAGAAGTTATGCGTCGGCATAATGAATATCAACAAGAAATTGTGGCAGATGTTCCTCTTTCAGAACTTTTTGGCTATGCTACCCGGATTCGTTCCTTAAGCCAAGGAAGAGCCATATACACTCTGGAGTTTAAAAAATACGAGATTTGCCCGGTGCAGGTTCAAAATGCAGTGTTAAAAAGAATTCGCGGTTATGTGGAATAAATGCTTGACATTTTAGATGAATTTAAAATAATAAAAAAAAGAGAGGAGGTAACAAAGATGAATATTGATCTTTCCATTGATGGCAAAGTGGCTAAAATGAAGATTGAAGGCATCTTGAACAGTGAAAATGCCTATCTGCTTCAGGAGAAATTAAATGAAGTTCTAAAGTCCGAGGCAACTCTTCTGGAGCTTGATTTACTTGACTGCAGGAATATTAGTTCTACAGGAATAGGGAAAATTTTGTTGTTTTACAAAGATTTCATTACCAAAGGAGGAGAAATTGAAGTAGTTCGCAGTTCAAATAGTGTATATGAACTGTTCTCAATGTTAAAATTGAATCAATTATTTACGGTTAATTTGGGCTAATATGGAACAATTTCGCATTCTGGTAGTGGATGATAGCAGGTCTGTAGTTGATGATTTGGCAAAATCATTGAACACTAATGGTTTTATAGCTGACATAGCTTTTAGCGGAACAGAGGCATTACATAAAATTGAATCCGCAGAGTATAATTTGGTTATCTGTGGGATAGAAATGCCCGAAATAAACGGTTTGGATTTTCTTGCCAAAGTGCGTAACGATTATGATCCAGATTTAGATGTAATTTTAACGAGCAATGTTTTGGACCATAGATACTTTAGTGAAGCCATCCGACTGGGTGTTTCTGATTATATACGCAAACCAATAGAAACCAAACAGTTACTTCGTTCTGTTCAGGCAATTCATAAACGCCAAATGAAACGCAAGGACTTTAGTGAATTTTATAATAACCTGGAAAAAGCAGAATTTAATTTTGTGCTTGATCCTCGCAATTTTTCCAAATTTGCCGTATCTGAGTTGTTCAATAATTTCCTGCAACAAAACTTCAATATTTCACACAATTTGCTGAACGAAATTCTCATCTGTGTAGATGAGATGGTTTATAATGCCTATATTCATGGCACACTTGGATTAAGCGTGGAAGAACGAATGCTTGATCATAACGAACTGTATTCCATTATAAATGGACGGCTTAAACAACCTGAAATTGCCGCTAAACGGTTACGCTTCCAGTTCTTTATTTGCCATAAAAGCAATACGATTAAAATAAGCGTGGAAGATGATGGACCCGGTTTTGATTATGAGAAGTGGTTAAAAAAAGTTACAGAAGAACCAAAACTGAATTTGGAAGAAAGCGGGAGAGGGATTTCTATGCTATATCATCTCTCCGACAAATTGGAATTTGACAAACAAGGCAGGAAGGTTTCAATAAGTAAAAAGTTGCTGAATAACACTCAGATATGATTTTAGCTGAGCTTATCTCCGAAGTCCAGAAAAAAGCTCTGGCAGAAGGTATTCCAGAATCAGATTTTTGGTATGTGATTTCACACTATCTGAACTTGAGCAGAAATGAAATTTTTCTCTCGCGAAAGCGGATTCTAACAGAATTGGAAAGAAAAACCATCGCGGAAGCTATTTCCCGTCTGGAAAAAGGTGAGCCGCCTCAATACATAACAAATGTAGCTTATTTTTACGGTTTGGAATTGAAAGTTAATCCCGCTACTTTGATTCCGCGCCCCGAAACGGAACATTTAGTGGAAATAACTTTGAACCACTTAAAGGGAAAGGAGAAAATTTTGGATATCGGAACAGGCAGTGGAGCAATAGCAATTGCCTTAAAATATAATTTGCCTTCTCTAAATGTCTTCGCAACCGAGATCAGTAGTTCTGCGCTAAATATTGCTAAAGAAAACGCTCAAAAATACTCTGCCGACATCCATTTTTCCCTCGCTGATTGTTTTCCCGTAGATGGTGAAACTTATGATGTCATTATATCCAACCCACCTTATATCAGGTCTAATGAATTATCCTCACTGGAAACGAAAATCAGAGATTATGAGCCAACCATAGCTTTGGACGGTGGAGAAGACGGTCTTGCGTTTTATAGAAAACTGCTATCGTTAAGTTCTGCCTACCTTGCAACTGGCGGTTTTCTTGCTCTGGAATATGGTGAAACCCAAAAAGAAACTATTATGGCAACAGCTGAAAAAGAGGGCTGGACAAAAATCGACCCCTATAAGGACTGGAACGAAAGAGACAGATACTTGTTTCTCTACAGATAAAAAAAGGATAAACAATGGAACGATTCATTATTGAAGGAAACCGTAACCTAACTGGAACAATATATGTAAGCGGAGCTAAAAATGCCATTCTACCTGCAATGGCTGCTTGCCTACTTACTACAGGAAAATCAGTATTACTTAATGTTCCCGATTTGATAGACCTTAGAACGATGTCACATTTATTACGCGTTCTGGGAGCCAGAGTAGATTATGAAAATGGCACAATGAGCATAGATTCAAGAGATGTTTGTTTTTCCGAAGCTCCTTACGAATTGGTTAGTAAAATGCGCGCTTCCATTTATGTTTTGGGTCCTATCTTAGCCCGCTTAAAAGAATCAAAAGTATCTTTACCAGGTGGATTCGCAATTGGGACCAGACCCATAGAACTACATTTGAAAGCGATGGAATCTTTGGGAGCCTATATCTCCGTTGAACATGGATATATAAATGCCCAAACCAACGGTTTGAAAGGAGTTGATCTCTACTTTACGAAATCCAGTGTGGGAGCTACTATCAATGCTCTGATGGCTGCAGTTTTAGCTGAGGGTAAAACGCGTTTGCAAAATGCCGCGATGGAACCGGAAGTAGATTCAACGATAGATTTATTGAACAAAATGGGCGCCAAAATTAAAGGTAAAGGAACCACAACTTTGGAAATTGAAGGTGTGCAACATCTTTTCCCGGTTGAGATGCAGATGATTCCTGATAGAATTGAAGCCGGAACTTTTCTGATTGCAGGTGCCCTTAGTAAAAGTCCTATTACGGTAGCTAATTGTGAACCAGCTCATTTAAACGCGGTCTTGGAAAAGTTAACTGAAACAGGATGTGAACTGGAGATTGAAGATAATGCCATAACAGTTATTCCTCCCGATTCAATTAAACCTGTAAATTTAATGACTCTTCCCTATCCGGGCTTTCCGACTGATTTACAAGCGCAATTTACAGTTTTAATGTCTTTGGCGGAAGGGGTTAGTTTCGTAGAAGATACAATTTTCCCAGAACGCTATATGCACATCGCGGAATTGAACCGTTTACAAGCAAATATAAAAATGGAAAGAAACATTGCAGCTGTGTGTGGAGTGAAAGAACTTAGTGGAGCGGAAGTGATGGCTACCGATTTAAGAGCCAGTGCAGCACTTGTTTTGGCAGGAACAGTAGCTAAAGGAACTACAATCGTTTCCAGAATTTATCATATAGACAGAGGTTATGACAGAATAGAGAAAAAGCTTAATTCCATAGGAGCTAAAATTACCAGAGAAGTAGTGTAATCCTAATACAGGTTTTAACGAAAATGATGTAGCCGGAGAAAGATTTATGTTCTCCGGCTACTTTAATGTTCTCTTATTATCAACTGTTACTTTACGAAAGGTGATCCTTTTCTTACTTGATCAGCAGCATTTTTTTCTGAAGATTATTATTTCCATTGCTTAAGCGGTAAAAATAAACTCCGCTGCCAACCTCTTTTCCAAGTTCGTCAGTTCCATTCCATATAAAACTGTATTGACCCTTTTGCAAAGAACCATTATATATCTTCTTAACCAACTGTCCCTTAACATTGTAAACGGATAAGTTCAGGGATGAAGTATTATCCTTCAAAGAGAATTTAATCGTAGTTTCCGGGTTAAAGGGATTGGGAAAGTTTTGGTTTAAAACCATATCTTGTAACGAAGGAGTATTTTCATCAATGATGGGTGTTCCATTATTCAATTTTTGAGCATATAAACCTAAGATTTCTGTTTTACCGCTGGAGCGTCCATCTGCCCAAACAATATATGCTTCATCATCTAAAATAGCAGTTTGAGGCCTATATTGAGATTTGGCTACATCGCAAAGAACTTCGCCATACTGATTGCCAATCATTTCTCCGTTTTCACGAATGTATTTGTAATATAGGTTGCTTTCCGTATCATAATCTTCCCAGCTAACAATATAACCATTATTGGAAAAACAGGCAAGAGAAGGATAAGATTGGGTGGAATCTTTTTCCACAATATAGATGCCGTTATTGTTCCATAAGGAATTTCCCTGAAAGGAATATCTCTGAGCCATAATATCAAGAGTGCCATCAATATTTTCACACCAAGTAAAAGTGATTCCATTGCTGTTAACATTAACACTGGGAAAATCTTGCTCTCTGTGATTATCAGCAAGATTAACTCCTAAAGGATCCCAAAGACAAGTTCCATTTCCGGAAATATGCTGTCCCCAATAATTGAGAACATAATCTACTCGCCAATCCTTCCACATAATAAATATTCCTTCCGGTGTTACTTTAGCAGTAGGAACCATTTGTTTCAGGTCATCGCTGTTATTATATGTAGAAGTTTGTAAACCTTCTTCATTCCAACCGTCCATCGCGGATCCATCTTCTGCGACTCTTTTAACCCATACAGTTCTTGTATCTAAAGAAGGATTTATTCTTTCCCACACATAATAATTATCATTTAAGCTATAGAGAGTGCATTCGTTGTTCATATCGCTCTGAGCAACGGTGGAAATCAATACTCCATTTGGTCCCCACATCTTTTGTCCGTTCATAATTCTTTGACCATAAATATGGTAATAGAAATTGGTTCCCAGCTGATCTGACCCCGACCATCCAAAGTAAAATGAACCGTTGTAGTAAGTTATATAGGGATCTTTTTGTCTTATCGGGGAATTGGTGGTAAGTTTAATGCCTTGATCACCCCAAAGATATTCTCCGTCTGCACTAATTAGTTGAGCATAAACATTAGGATTTTCTCCCCTGGTATCTTCCCAAATAATGGCAACTTGGTCATCGGGAGTAACTACGGCAGCAGGAGTCAATTGATGTCCTCCCACTGAAGCGGTTACAGGATGTCCATTCGGTTCTAAATCTACGCTGCCATCTGGATTAAGAAACTGAAAGAAAATGCGATAGCCATCATTAGCAAAACGTGTATCTTGCCAAATTATAACTACATCTGAACTACGCTTTAAAATGAGATAATTATCAATTGGCGTATCACCACTTAATCCCCAAAATACTTCCACTCCATTTGCCGCCAGAAGAATTGTACCATCATAAGTTAGTGCTTGATAATATATACCTACACTGCCGTTGCGTGCATCCATCCAGTTGATAAAGACATCATTATTGCTTACTTTTATCAAACTGCCGTTTTGTTGATTGGGGGCAGTGCAAATTGGCTTTCCATTTGCCTGCCATAAAGCAACACCAGTTGAAGAAAGATGTTGAGCATAAATATCATCATTGGGAGCATTGCCATTGCGTAAATCATCCCATACTACAAAACAACCCCCATTATTATCTGCAGCTAAACGAGGACCGGTTTGGGCAAATTCTGCCGTGCATAAAGCAATGCCTTCTTCATCCCATTGTTTAATGCCTGCTGATGACAATTTTTGAGCGAAAAGGTCTGGATTTTGATTATCTAAACGGTAATCTTCCCAGATTATGATAACTCCGTTATCTGAAGTTTTTACAATACGAGGGTTCTGCTGCGGAATCAGCAAAGTATCCTGATCACTGTAAACAACTATATAATTTCCCCAAAGTAAATTCCCTGCCAAGTTAATTTTCTGGGCATAAATATCGGTATTGGCGTTTCTCTTATCCTGCCAAGTAAAAACAAACTCTCCATCATTTAAGGAAGCCATTTTGATCTCAGCTTGACTCCCCTCAGCATTACTAATGATCAATGGATTGGTCCAAGCCATAGTCCCTGAAGCATTAAAACGCTTGGCATAGAGATCATCATTATCGGCATAAGTGTGAGTGTAGGCAATAACAAAACCACCTTGACCATCAGGTAACATTGTATTCTGAATTTCATCTCCCTGCCCATCAGCAATAGGAATGCCATTCACTAACCAAAGTTGGCTACCTGTTGACGATAAATGCTGGCCATAAAGATCTTTACTCGGGTGGCGACTATCTACCCACACGATATAAACTCCACCTTCAGCATCAGGTTCCATATTTAGTGAAATTTGCATCCCAGAGAGTGTGCAGACAGGAATCCCTCCCTGCTGCCATAATAAATTTCCTTGATTGTCTATTTTTTGGGCATAAACATCTCCATCCATATCGGACGAAAAATCTATCCAGGCAATAACAAAATTATTATCAGTGGTTCTGGTTATTACAGGATCTTCCTGGCGATCTGGTTTACCATCTATCAGAAGTGGCTCTCCCCAAACCATATTTCCATTTGCATTAACTTTCTGAGCCCAAAGATCTCGCTCTCCCAGTTTTGTATCTGACCAAACATATACGGCTCCACCATCGGTTGTTTCGACACCGGTTCTAAACCATTCAATGTTAACTCCATGCCTGATTGCTACGGATTCATTCCATTCCAAAATGGCAAAAAGCCCTGAAGCAATAAGGGCAAAAAGTGCCAATATGGCTGTTTTCTTCATTCTAACATCTCCTTATGTTGTAAACTCGCATTACCTATCCTTCCGCATTTCTTACGGAATCTATTCTCCATTAGAAAGATAATTTCGTCTGTTTAGACCACAGAAATCACTATCCAATCATCATCTTAACCACTTATGCAAGTATAAGCGGAGCAGTTACAGATAATTCACGATAGCAGTAAATTTCTCTTGCTTTTTTTAATAATGCAAGATTTCTTCCAAACGGAAAGTTATTCAAAACTGAGAGGTCAATTTTAGATAGACACTTAGCTATAGGTCTTTCATCCCATTGCAGTAGATAAAAGAATCGGTTTACCGAAAACTGAACGCTGAATTCAGAATACTATATCCAATTGCGCCGGGTTTGATTATTTTAGCAAAATCATCTTTTTGGTATCAGAATAGGAACCAGCTTTCATTTTATAGAAGTAAATACCTTCAGCGACAAGCTTGCGGGAATTATCTCTGCAATCCCAATCTATACTGTATGCACCGGGAGCTTTATTTTCCTTTAACAAAGTTCTAATTAATTGCCCCTTTAGGGAGTAGATTTCTATCGTAACCGGTGTATTTTCTTTTATGCTGTAGTTTATGGAAGTTGACTGCTTAAAGGGATTAGGATAATTGGAATGCAGACCTGTTACTAAAATAGGTGCAGTGAGATCTTCATTGGCAACGGGAACAATTACTGTAAGAGACACAGCTGCGGATTCCCCGGTTAAATATAATGCCGTGACTGCATACAAATATTCACCCGCAGGTAAGTTAGTATCTGTATAATACCTAATGACGGGATCAATGATATGCGCAATTAATACACTTTGACGATATACATTAAAACCGATCAAATTGGGTCCGCTACAGTCCCAACTAAGATGAATAGTGCCATTATCCACTGTAGCAGTTAAATTTTGCACAGGGGGATTCTCCGGAATGGTAGGTATGGCTGTAATGATTTCTGTAGGTGATGTTTGAACCTGATTATCATAGACCGCCGTAATACAATATTTATATTGCTGTCCGTTTATTAACCCTGTATCTGTGTACGATGTTTCAGATGCTGCAATAGATATAAGTGGATAAGCATCGCGCCAGATAAGATATGAGACAGGGAGAATGTCTCCTGTCACGGGTGTCCAGTTTAAAATAATTGATTGATTAGCTGGAATGGCAGTTAACCCATTGGGTGATAAATAAACATCATTACTGAAACGATTTTCCATCACGCCGCGTGTTCGCAGTGCAATAAATAATTGGTTAGTACTTGAGCCCCAAACAATTTGCCAAATATTGGCTCCGCTTTCCAAGTTCTGAGTTAGGGAACTGGAAGTTACACCTTCATCCATACTATAGCTTACTCCATTGTCTTTACCGGAAACCACTTGTTGTGAATATCCGGATAGAACACTCCAACTGAATCCAGTCATAGAAGTAAGCGAATAGGTAGCTCCATTATCAACGGATTTATACACACCCGCATTACTGGAAGCATAGATTATTTGAGGTTGATCACCTATAATTGGTCGCACAGCAACCATTGGTTGATAGGTGGTTCCTTCCATACCTGTGGAAGGTTGAAAATTTACCCCCAGATCGTCAGAATACCAAATGGCAGTGGCACTACCTTGAAAGCACAAAAATAGGCGGAGATTACCTGTTGGTCCTTTGCCTAATTTCAACCGGGGAGCAAATCCAAAAAAGCCGCCACCCGATAAATTAAAACTCTGCCCACCATCAGTAGTATATTTAATTTCTCCCGTGGCAGACCCAATCCAAAAGATATCAGGATTGGTTGGATGAACTTCACAAGCCGAAACTTGGCTGCCTTGGTAGTGGACATAAGACCAGGTATTACCATTGTCTAAAGAAGTATATACACCATCCAAAGTTCCAGCTAACATACGACCTGACTGGTAGAATAAATGGTTTGTAGGTTGTAATTCATAGATCATCCAATTACCCAAACCGTTAACACTCTGTTGCCAAGTTGCTCCATTATCAGAACTTTTGTAGATACCGCTACCTTCGGTTCCACCCCAAAGTTCGTTAGTATCACTATAATATGCCAAACCGTGAACCAACGCTAAATTAAGACCTGTATGCGATGCCACAACCGGTTGTTGGTAAGCCGTGGCACGAAAAATTCCTCCCCAATGACCCAGCAAAGCTCCAGAACCTGTACTGGTTGCTGATTGCCAAGTTGATTGAACTACGGGAGGATTAGATACCAGCCAAGTAAGTCCTTGGTCGTTACTTTCATAAATTCCCCCGGCATTATTAGTGGCATAATAGATACCGTTATATTCAGTTACGCTGCGAAATGTTCCTGTGGATACATTAGTCCAATTTGCACCTCCGTCCGTAGTTCTGTAAATGCCATTAGCATGAGCAATTAAGGCAAATAAACTATCCGTTGGAGAAATGAACATACCCCATCCGTCACCTGCCGGACCCCAAGCAGACCATGTTTGGCCATTGTCAATGCTGGACAGCACAGAAGAAGTTGAGCTTCCCATTACAACAAACATTCTTTGTGGATTAGCAGAACAATATGTAAACATACGCATAAAACCTGAATTTACACCAACGGCATTAAAAGTACTTCCACCATCCGTAGAAACGAGAAAACCGGTATTACTTGATTTGCCCATCACAATAACATTGCCATTGTTAGCTTGCACTCCCAAACCAAGTATGTAGGAAGATGTTTGGCCAAAAGCATTCCAAGTTACACCAAAATCAGTAGTTTTATAGAGACCGTTACGAGCGCCAGCATAAAAAGTTCCCGGTTGAGAAACTGAAGCTGCCACTGCATTATATGCCTTCCGGGGCAAAGTAGTTGGTTGCCAATTAATTCCACCATCACTACTAAAATAAACACCACCTTCCACTGCTGTGAGAGATGAACCGCAAGCGGCAAATACAAGTTGATTATTAGAAGGATCAGTTGTCAGGTAGCGAACATTGCCTCCCCAAGGACCTGTTCCACTCCAGGAATTTACATCCCTACCTTCTTGAGGAGAGTAATCTGGCATCTCATTAGAATAAGAATCAGATACGACAAATTCTGGTATTGTTTCTCCTGTATCAGGACAAATCCTATTGATTCCACTTAAAGTAGTTAGTAGCATCAAAGTGATAACAAGCATAACTATGTTTTTCATTTTAGAACTCCTTATATTTAAATAATTATTCTATAGTGAATACAACAATTTCTTGTTTAAATCAATTATTTTTGCTTTCCATTATCTGGTCAAGCTCAATCTTCATAAGGTCTAAAAAGACCGTTTGACCAATAAAAGAGAGGGCTTATGTCACATTTAGCAGGAATAGAAAAACTCTCCTAAACCACTATGTAACACTTTGAATAGTTCTACTACAAAAAATCCAGTTACAAAAAGCGTTGAACTACTTCAATTACTTCTGGCAAGTCCATTCCGATTTTCTGTAAGTGCTCAATTTGGGGGACACCTTCTCTGTTCCATCCTTTGCGTTCATAAACTGCATCAATCAATTGCTGATATTGATCTTCGCGGTAATTACGCAAAATCGCCATTTTTTCTTGGGTACTTTTTCCTTCCGGGTCAATTCCTATCTTCTCTTTCAGTTGTTTATCATAGCGTTCTTGACGGGAAAGAAATTCTTCTTCCGTAACAGGCCCAACCGCTCTATAGGGTGGCACATCATCAATTCTTCTTCCCTTGCCCATACGCAAACAGAAGACCTTTTGGAAATTATAGACCCGTTCAGATTGTTCAATCAGGGACTTTTTATCCAGTGGTTTACCTGTAATGGCTTTATAGATATCCACATAATTTTGAACATGTTCCGGAACTTTTGCCGGTTCATCGGTTTCAGCATTATCTGCGGGTTCAATGTCGTTCCAAGGAAGTTTACATAATCCCTGTAAACCAAACCAAGTTCTAAACATAGGAAAATAATGCAATGCTTCGGCTTTATCCTTAAAGGTAGGAATCTGGTTATTTACCATATCCATAAAAATTAGCCAGGCCTCATCATGTTGAGGTCCTTTTAACGCAAGAGTATAACCACCTTGTTGAGCAAGTGATTCTTTACTAAGATATTGTGAATATTCCAAGCCCTTGGCTTCCATACCTATATCTTGGAGAAATTTTGGATCGGCTCCATATTTTTCCGCAAAAATATGTTTCATTTTCCGCACGCCCTGTCCAACTATTACTCCAAAACCTTCACCTCTTGCCATTTGATGCAAAAGTTCCAAAGCCGCATCTGCATTTCCCCAAGTTAATTCCAGCCCACCAGTGCGTTCTTTATTTAAAATGCCATTTTCATAACATTCCATAGCAAAGGCAGTCCCGGTTCCGAAAGAAATAGTATCCACTCCGTAGGTGTCACAATAAAAATTTATTTCCACAACATCACGCGCATTAAAAACGCCAATATTACTTCCACAGCCAGCCGCAGTTTCATATTCAGGACCGTCCACACATACTTTTTGCCCTTTATAGGGACCGGTTCTGGGCTCAAAATTATCTACCCCTTTGCAACAAGACATAGAACAACCAAACCAACAACCATCAGGCATTCCTTGCGTAAAAAGATCTATAAATTCACGGGAATGCAAACCCTCCGCTTCCGGGCTTTGACCATATTTAAAATTTCGCACCGGCAAAAGATCGTAATCATTCATAATTTCCATCAAATGAGCAGTTCCCACTTGTCGCATCCGATTTTGGGTAGAATCACCCGCTTCAATTTCCTTATGCAGTTTCAGACCTCTCATTCTAACTGTTTCCAAATCTTCCGGATTATTGGAATCCACTTTCAGACCCGAATATTTCACTACTAATGCCTTTATTTTCTTGTGCCTGAATACACTACCTGTTCCGCCTCTACCTGCTTGTTTTAAACGAGCAACTTTTCTGCGCTTATCCCAAAAAGAAAAATTCAAACAGGTTATCAAAACATTTTCTGCTGCCTTGCCAGTGGAAACAACGGATACATACTGATATTTATTTTCATTATCGGCAAATTCTTTTACCAGTTCTTCCGCCAAAATATGACTATTTATCTCTACATCAGGAGCAGAAAGTATTTGCACCATTCCTTTATCACCATCGATATAAACAATCACTTCCTCTTCTGCAATTCCTTGTAATTCAATAGCATCCCAACCAGAGAATTTGGCATAAGGACCAAAATGTCCACCTACATTACAATCAACCGGAATTCCCGTTAAGGGCGAAATAGTTGTGACAATAGATTTTCCGCTTCCGGGATAACTGGTATTTCCACATAAAGGACCAAAAGAGATACAAATTTCATTTTCGGGACTATCCCATTTTGTCTGATCTTTTACACCGTGCCACATTAAGTAAAGATCAAAACCTTTTCCACCTACGAATTTATCTATCATCAGATCGCTAACCGGTTTTTCCTTAATTTCCTTAGTGCTCAAATTAATGTATAAAGAGCGTTTATTATAACCCTGTATAACAGGTGCCAAGTTATATTTGAATTCGGCAATTAATCTGCGTTCCATTTTATCTCCTAAGCCATTATTATTTCTATTGCTTCCGCAGGACAGGTTTTTGGGCATACTCCACAAGCAATGCATTTGAAAGGATTTAACACACCTTTGGCAAAACGCATTGAATTATTGGGGCAAACAGCCACACACATCATACAACCAATACAGAGAGTTTTATTCAACAATACCACTCCCTGAGCATTAACAGTCAAAGCCAGAGTTGGACAAACACTTACACAAGTTCCGCATTGATTGCATACCGTCATTTCGGGAGGATAAACATTTTCGTTAATTTCTATACAAGATTTTGCTGCACTGTCTTCTTTAAAATAGAGCTTGGAACAAGCGCTTTCACAATTATGACAGGTTATGCATTTGTCCCGATGGGTCTTTAGAACTTTCATTTTTAGTTATTCTCCCTTGTTATTAAATTAAAGTTCAATCATAAATTTCGCCTGTTATAAGTCAACTATATTTTCTCTTCACTCAAGTGGAAAAGGAAAAAAGAAAATTAGGGAAAACAAAGGGACATTATTCTAATGCAAGTTCCTAATATATATGATAATAGATACCAATGTAGAGTATCCACCCCACTAATAAAACAGAGAATATGCTAAAGTGATTTACGCTCCGTTGATATAGTTCTTACTATTTTTACTGCTCACTTTATTCCATATTTTTCTTCACTGTGGCAATGAGGGAAGCAGTGTCCAAACCAGCCCAATGATATAATTCATTGGATTCGCCAGACATCGGGTATTGTTTAACTCCTGTTTTCACCAGTTTTGCGCAAAGAGAATTAGTTGCCAACGCATCGGCAAGGGAAGTTCCCAAGCCACCATTTACAGAATGATCTTCTACACTGAAAATAATGCCCTTATTGGCTGCGGACTTCAATTGGGCAATATCCAAATGCAAAGGCGAAGAAACTTATAGCAGTTCCAAAAATAGACCTTCTTCACGCAGAGTGTCAACTGGCTTTATCGCATTGGCGACAGAGGTTCCACACACCCACATAC
>JBDKSF010000025.1 GCA_039680785.1 Candidatus Cloacimonas sp. | reverse complement strand
GAAGCTCGGTTTAGAGTTAAAATAAAACATCCTCGCGGTGGGAAAAAACTGCTCTCGTTTGTTTTGACTCTAAACCGATTCTTTCTTCTACTGAAACGAGGTTTATATAGCAACAGGTAATTTTGTTTGTGCTTCGATGCTGACAAAGCTGAAGCTCGGTTTAGAGTTAAAATAAAACATCAATGCGGTGGCTGTGAGCAGTTAATAGTTTGGCTGGTTGAGGAAGAATCCTTGTTTTAACTCTCAATTTTGAAATCTTGCAATCCTTTAGAATCCTTGTTTTAACTCTCAATTTTGAAATCTTGAAACCAGTTGAAGATAAATACTCTTACTTTAAATAGTAGGAAGGTGGTTTTAGTGATGCCCTCGCAAAATTGAAAGTCAAAAGCAAGCATATACCAGTTTCGAGTTAAAATAAAACAGCAATGCAGTGAGAGAAAAAAACACACCGATGTCTCGTTTTTCAAAATATAACTTGCTCTCAGTAAAAAATACTTGACTAATTATTCAGCTGCAATATAATAAGATTTGTTAAAGGTTAATATAGGAGAGTTAATGACCAGAGAATATCGGTTTAAAGGCATAAGCCCTGATGGGAAACTGGTTCAAGGCACTTTCATGGCTGATAGTTTGAAAGATGCCAAAGCCCAATTGGCAAAAGTGGAGCTGCGCTATAAGCTAAGGATTCAATCTTTAGAAAAGAAAAGGGACTGGTTATACAAGGTCTGGGTTAAAGAGCGCAAGCCAACTAAGGGTCGTTTAAGCGCTTTTAGTAAAGAAGAAGTTGTGGCTGCCTTAAATAAGATGGGCTATGAAAAGTTTCAAGTGAATCCCGTTTTGTTTGATTTACCCTCCAAGCCCTCCGTTCCAGATATAATGATGTTTATAAAGCTATCATCCACGATGCTGCGCGATAAAATGAATTTTGGCAAGATTTTAGAAATGCTGGCAGAAGAACAGCCAAAAAGAGGATTTCGGGATGCGCTTTTGCAAATTGAAAGTCAGTTAAAATCAGGAGCAGAAGGGCGCGAGGTCTTTATGCGCTATACACATATATTTGGTAAATTTCCAGCTTATATGTTGGGTCTGGCCACGCGCAGCGGAAATATGGCTGAGGTCTTTGATGCCACCAGTAAATTTATAGAGCGGGATATGGAGATCAAGAAAAACATCAAGAAAGCGACAATATCACCCGCTTTTGCTTTATTAGCCACTATTGGAGCTACAATTTATTATATAATAGACATTTTCCCCTCCACCGCCAAAATGTTTTTAAAATACAATCTTCCCTTACCCCCTATGACAAAAGCGACTTTAGAAGTGAGTGATTGGCTGGGAGTTTATTGGTGGGTTATTCTTCTGATATTTTTAATTCCAGTTCTAATTATCTGGCGTTGGTGGAGCACTCCCAAAGGTAAAATCTGGCGCGATCAGCATATTGTAAAGATTCCCTTAATAGGGAACTTGTTACACAAACAGTCCATTGAGATATATTTTCGAGTTTTTGGCACAATCTACAGCGGCGCAGGAGACAATATAGAAACGATAAAAACAGCCGCGGAAGCATGCCGAAATGCCTGGATGGAAGATAGAATAAAGAAAGTTACCATTCCATTAATGTTAAAAGAAGGTGAAGCATTCGTTCCCGCTATGGAACAGGCAGGTGTTTTTACAAGAACTGCCTTAACGCGTCTGAAAACCGGCCAAGAAACAGGAACAATTTTACAATCGGCTCAACAAATAGCTACATTCTATGAGGCGGAAACTACCTATAAAATGAATAACCTGATAGAATACATTCAAAGTATTGTGGGTTTGGTTGTATCAATAGCAATAACTTTTTTAACTGTGGTTTCAGCGGAGATTGCCACAATCTCGCCCCCTACCTATTAAGAAGACAAAAGAACTATGCTAACTAATAAATTTTCCAGGTACCTCGTAGAAAACAATCTTTTTGATGAAGATACGATGGAAAAAGCGGAAAAGAAAATGCAAGAATACGGAGGAACTTCTTCCGGCGCTTTGGCACGCGTGCTGGAAATTGAATTTGGCGCTCCTCACGATAAAGTTTATGAAGCTCTGGCTTTGCATTATGCTTTTCCCACCTTCAAACATACTATCGAAGATATAACCGATCAACAACTGGATGCCTGCAAAAAAATTCTGACCAATATGCACCGCGAAAGCGATGAGAATTTTAAACAGCGGTTGTTTTTCAATAAAATTCTTCCTTTTGCCATAAAACGCTCTCCCCGGGATATATTACAAGTTTTGGCAAGTGATCCCACCAATTTATTGATTCAAGAAATACCAGAACACACTCAATATAAACGAATGGAAGTATATTGGGCGCCAGTGAAGCTGATTGAAGATATTATCAATAAAGTTGCTCCGCAAAAGAATGAATTTCTAATGATGTTGGAAGAAGCGGGTCAAGTGCTTTCCGACATTAAAGAAACGGAAGAAACATCTCTAAATGAACAGGAACTGGATGAAGAAATAAACAAAAGTATGCTGGTGAACCTGTTTGAAGGTGCACTTATCGAAGCAGTGCGGAGAGATGCCAGTGACATTCATATTATCCCTTCCGGAAAGACCTCAACCGATTTCTATTTTAGAATTGATGGAAAACTGCAACTTTGGTTCAGACAAGAAAATACTGCCCCAGAAGCAGTGGCAGCTGTGGTAAAAGATCGTTCCACCGGCGTTGATCGTTTTGAGAGAGATACTGCCCAGGATGGTTTTGCTCAGCGAACTATTGACGACAATCTAATCCGCTTTAGAATATCCATTTTACCCATTGTCTCACAAGAATTTGAAAGACGCTTTGAAAGTATCGTTATTCGCGTGATTGACGACCGGAAAGTGATTACTGATTTCCGCAAGCTCGGTTTTCAAGAACAAGCGGAACGCGAGTTTTTAAAATCCATCAATACAACCAAAGGCATAGTTATCGTTACGGGCCCTACAGGAAGTGGAAAATCCACTACTTTAATAGCAGCCCTTCATCATGTCATTCATCCCGGAGTAAATGTGCTAACCTGTGAAGACCCGGTAGAATATGCAATTAAAGGTGCCCGCCAACTTAAAATCAGCCATAAAATGGATTTTGAATTAGCAGTTCGTTCCATACTGCGTCACGATCCAGATATTGTTATGGTGGGCGAAATTAGAGATAAAATAACTGCCGATACGGCTATCAAACTTGCCAATACCGGTCACTTAACTTTCAGCACTTTACACACAAATGACGCTCCTTCAGCCATTACCCGCTTATATAAAATGGGAGTGGAGACATTTCTTTTGGCATATTCCATCAATATAATCATCGCTCAACGCTTAGTGAGAAAATTATGTCAGGAATGCCGTAGGCCGCTATCCAAAGAACATTGGGAAGCAGCGATGCAAATGGGAATAACCCAAGAAGAATTGGAAGCGGGGAAAATTTATGAAGCCGTTGGCTGCCCTAAATGCAATGGAACCGGCTATAAAGGCAGAATAAATGTAGCTGAAGCATTATATTTTTATCCCGAAGTCCGGGCTGAAATTGTTAGATCGGTAAACGATATTGATGAAGATAGGATTCGCAAAATTGCAGAAACAAAAGGGATGCTTTCTATGCGCGACAGCGGCATAGCCAGAATGCGCGAAGGATTGACAGATATGACAGAAGTTCTATATGTAACCGCGGAGGATTAAAATGAGTATGTGGGAAATGGTTTTGGCATTACTTGCAGTGGTTTTATTTACTTCCATCTCGCTGAGTTATAATCAGGCATTATGGGCTCAAACGGACTATTTAAATAATGCCACTCTTGTGGTTCAGGCAAACCATATATGCCATTCCGTATTGGATGAAATAGACGCTAAACTATTCTCCAAAGCATATAGTTTTCTCAATATTGTTTCGATGTTCCAAGATTCTACGAATGTAGTTTACTATCCTCATCTTAAACAAAGTTTCACTATTAAAATTTCAGCCATAAACAGTGATTCTTTGGGGCATTCACTTCCTTCCCCCAATCCCAATAGTTTATTTAAAACTGTAACTGTAACCGTTTCAGGACCTGCTGCCTTGAAACATAATGTATCACTAAAACGACTTTATACAAAAACGAATATGTAATTATGGGAACCTTATTAGATGTCATAGGTAGTGTAGTAACGGGCGGAATGCTGCTTGTGATGCTGTTTACTTTTACAGTTCAGTTGCAGGAAACCACTCAGCGTTCTTTATATACTGCTACAATGGTTGATCATATGGATCAATCGGCTATCAATATCAACAATTTATTCTCTCTTGCCGGAATAGGTCTTCCTGCTGATTCCACCTGCGTAGTGGCAGATAGCAATAAAGTTACTTTTAGAACTTGTTGGGATTATAATGGAAATACAATCACTGATTCTCCTCACTCTATACAATTGAAACTGGGAACAATTACGCACCCCATTCTGGGAACAGCAATAGTGATATCACAGGATGGAACTATGCTGAACAACTTAGGATATATTCTGTATATCGAATCCTTGAAATTTAAGTATTATAATAAATTAGGACAGGTTACAACAACTCCTTCTGCCGTCAGATCAGTAGATGTTTATTTAACTTTCCGCAGGGACGCACCCAGTTTGATTAACCGTCCTCTACGAACCAATATTCAATTAAGATGTTTCTTTATGAACAGCTATTTAAGAATGGGGCACAGTATATAATGGGAAGATCATCTCTACTTATCATTATGTTAATGACTACCGTATTTGCCGGAACTTTGCTTACCCTTTATGATCATATGGTAGAATTCCCCACGGTGATGGTTAGAAACCAGCTCTATTTGGAGACGGAGAATGCCAGTGACTTCACCCTCAGGAATGCCATAAGAAACGCTAATTCAGTTGAGTTTCTGAAAAGATTTTTGGGCTCTGATTTAAACTTTGAGGATAACCCTTCGTTCACGCAAGTGTTCAATAATTATTATATAGGAACTTGCAAAGTGGATAGCATTCGTTACAGTTTTTATAAAGATATTACTAATTTTATGGTGAAATGCTATATAACTGGAACTATGCACGGACAGCAAGTATCCAAAACGGCAGAGATGGCTTTTGATTATCCTTTAAGCGCTTTTGGCTCAAAACCAAATGTTGTATATCTGGAAATGGAACAGTTGCTTCTTTTCCCTTGGCTTTATGAACTTTTGGGCTCTTCCAATAACAAATTGCCCGATACTTCCGGTAATGATTACACAGGAACATTTGAGGGATTTTCCTTAATCAGCTCTACAGTCCCTTGGGGTGGAGCTTTCAGCCGATATTGTTCCAAATTCAACGGTGTAGATAACTATATAAAAGTAGCACCTAAAGCTACCAATGACAGCATCAATACCGATAGTTCTTTTTCACTGATGTGTTTTGCCAAAATGGATAAACAGGGACGAGATGGTCATGAGACCGAAATGGGGACTTTAATGTGGATTCCCAGTAATCCGAATGACGCTACTTTAAGAAATAAACCCTCTGCCGGAATTTGGTTTGTTCCCAATACCAGTTCTTCCGCTTCCGGAACAATGCATTTTGCCGTTACCCAAAATGATGCTTCAAAGACAATGCTGGAAGTGACGGCTCCCTATACAAGAACTGCGGATATTTTTTGGTTCTTGCTCGGTTTTCCAATTTATACTGGTCATTTGGAATATGAATGGAATTCTTTCGGGCTCACTTATAATAATGGAGTATTGAAAGGTTACATAAATGGCGCGTTAGTTGGAACTGCAGCCGGAACAAATGTAAGAGCGTATCCCAGCACTAATGGTATGAGCATAGGTAGAAAAGATTTAAGAGGTGGAAGTTTCAGTTCCAGTGATTACAGATATTTTTGTGGTGTAATGGATCAGATAGGTATGGAAGATAAATTCTTAACACCCAGTGAAATGCAAAGTTGGCATAACGGGGTTTTATCTCCAGCTACAATATTTTATGTAAAGGATTAGCAGTGATGAAGTTTAGTATAGGTGTTGTCTTCTCTGTATCGAATCTTATGGGAAATACCCATATTCTGCTCTGGTTGTTAGTTATTATTTGTCTTTTGCTTATTTTACTATATGTTAGGCAAAGCCGAAAATTATCCCAACGGAATAAAATTATGGCTGAGTTCAAGCAACTAACCATAGATATGGAGCACTTGCAAAATAAAGCCAAACAACTTGAGGAAACGATGGCAAATTATCAACAGCAAAAAACAGAACTGGATATTGCCCTTGCCAAATTGGAAGAATGGAATAAACTAATTCCTGATCTAAAAGAAATAGCGCGTTTGGATCATGATATTAATACGCCACTTTGTGTAGTGACACTATCTTTGGGCAGAGCTCAAAAAGTCGGCAGAGAGCAACACGATGAAGCATTGCTATCTATGGTAAACGATATATTGGGAGCTGTTGATCAGATAGGCAAAATTATGCAAAAAGTAGTGGTTTTGAAAAAAAGTCCTTTAATCTCATATAAATCCGGTGGAAATAATGTTGGTGAAGAAAGGGGAACGGTATGAGCGCAACAAAAAAAATCCTGGTTGTAGATGACGAACAGAATGTGCGGGATTTGTTCCGTGCGTTTTTGGATGACCTGGGCTATTCAGTTACTACCGCAGTGGATGGTATTGATGCTTTGGATAAAATAATCAAAGATAGATATGATCTCTACATTGTGGATATCTATATGCCTCGCATGGGGGGTCTGGAACTTATTACGCGTTTGAAAGAGCTGCACCCTTCGGCAGTAATAATCGTTACTACTGGCTATTCCGGTTTGGATGTTGACTTTCGGAGTATTCGTAATGCGGCTTTTATGTATCTGGCAAAACCAATTCAGCCAGATGAATTAATTAGAGCCGTGGAAGCTGGTTTAGCGCATAGCGGAGATCATAGTAAGAGCCCTACGGCAATGATTATGGAAGAAACAGGCCCTACCGATAAGATGCCGGAGAAGCTACTACTGCATGGTTTTTCACTGGAACAAGAACTGCAATTCAAAAGCATGGGCATAACTACAGAATATAAAGCAGGCGAAAGTATCACAATGGATAAAGAAGATGGCTCTATGATTTTCGTAGAACGGGGCTTTGTGAATGTATATTATAATACAGACCTGGTAGATACTTTAAGAGAAGGAGATATTTGGGGAGAAGAGACCTTTATAAACCCAAGCGCTTTGTTTACAACTCTAAGAGCAAACAGCGATGCAATTATTCGTTATTTCCCCCGCAAAAAATTGATTGAATATTTCACTTACAGCGATAAGAATTTAACTGACCGCTATACAATCAATCTAATTCAATGTATGTATATTAAATGGCGTAGAAGTATTGTTCGCCTTGCACTGGCTACTCGAACTATTGCAGTGGAACAGGATATATAAAAGGTATAATATGCGTTTAAGTTTTACTGAGGCATTAAGTAGGGAAATTCCTGATTATTATCAGGGGATGGAAGCGTGCGATATTATCAATCAATGGTTAATTCATCATACCGATCAGGAAAGTGAATGCCGTGATTTATTGAAATTAATTTTGATGAAAGCAAGGGAATTATCGGCTTCGGATGTTGATTTAGGTGCCCCCGGATGCAATAACAAAGTTTGGATGCGCATCTTTGGCAGCAAAAAGCCAGTGGAAGATTTGGGAGATTTTACTTTTGTAGAATCCAATGCATTAATTATCAGCTGGTTAACACCAGTTCAAAGACAACGCTTGTTCAGTCAAAAGAGCTTGGATTTTCCTCTTGCTTTCAAAGTTGGTAACCAAGATGTTCGTTTCAGAGGAACTGCTTATTTTGATCGTAATTATCTGGGAGCCAATTTCCGTAGAATAAACGATTTTATCTTCAGTATGGAGGACTTAGGCATTCCGGAACCAATCGTAAACCGAATGAATCTGAAATATGAAAAAACAGGTCTGATTTTAATTACGGGAATCACAGGCAGTGGCAAATCGTCCACTTTGGATGCCATAATCGATATGAATAATAGAAATAATGCCGCTGCCATCATTGCGATAGAATCCCCCATAGAGTATGTTCATAATTCTAAACAGAGTTTGGTTCGGCACAGAGAAGTAGGAATAGATGTGCTTTCCTTTGAACATGGGGCAATAGAGGCATTGCGTCAAGATCCCGATATTATTGTGATAGGCGAAATGAGAGATCCCCAAACCATCGCTACGGTTTTGGAAATTACCGATAGCGGTCATAAAGCGTTTACCACTTTACATACGAGCTCTGCCATTGATAGTATTCACCGTATCGTGGCAGAATTTCCTCCCGATTCACAAGAAAGAATCAGAAACCGTTTGGCAGATGTTCTAACTGTGATAATGAGCCAAAAACTTGTCCCTACGGTAGATGGCAAATTGGCTTTGGCAAAGGAGATTCTTTCCGTGGATTCCAGCGTGCAAGCGGCAATCCGCAATAAAAATATCGGAGAGATATATCAAATGATGGTAGAAGGACGCAGAACCGGAATGTGCACTCTGGAACAGGATTTGAAAGAACTGTTTCGGAAGGGGATAATCACTCAACAGGCAGCCATAAACTTCGCCAATAACAAAAAACGAATGCAGCAGCTACTTACAATGTTATAATAATGGACTTTGAGGATATATAATGAAAAAGAAGGCAAAAGAGGCGTATGCTATAGTTCAGGATGGCTTATTTATCCGGATAGTTTATCTACGAAAAGATGAATCTGATACTTTCTTAATGGGATTGGATAGTTTAGAACTGGATTCGGATTGGTATAAAGTAGATCATATTACAGCCGGAAGCCCTACTGCAGGTTTTATCCCCACAGAAATTCAAAATCTTGATTTGGGACAATTTGACCAACTAAGTTCTCCAGAAGAAGAAGATAAGGGATCAGTTTTACCATCTACGAATGCAAAACCGACCACAGTTATGCTTTCCAAATTTAATCTCCAGGATGGGATCATCGCTTTAAATATCCATGAAGAACACATAATCAGAGATGTTTCCGGTAAAATAACCAAAAAAGATATGGTAAAATTTCGCAAACTGAATCTGAACAAACTGCAATTGAAATCCGGAGAATGGAGTTCCTGTATAGTAGAAACGGCGAGTAACAAACAACACTGGTTATATACAGGGCCCAATATGCTGCTCAATATGCTGAAAGATTATGCCGAAGAAGCCCATCTAAAATTATTTTACAAGTTAGCTGACGCCAATGACTTAATTTTAACGGATTATTTCCGCTATACGAAAATTTTTGAAGAAGGCAAGACAGTTCTTCTTGCCTATCTGGGAATTGAATTTCGCAAAATTTATGTGTTTCAGGGCGGAAATTGGACTGCTACTCTTCCTCTACAAATCACGCAAAGCAAGCCCGAACCAGAAGTAATCAATTCCAAAATTGCCTTAGCTTTGGATAGCGCTCAATTGGTTGAGCCAGATGAAATTGTTCTGGCAGGAGATTTGGCAAGCAGAGAACTCTGTGATTATATGAATACGCAAAATATTAACCTCGATGTGAGAATTTTGCATTTTCCCAATCTGACGATCACTCGCACCGGAGACAGTGAAATTAATGATGAAATACTCTGTCCTTATGGCTTGGCTATCGCTCTTGCTTACAAAGCCCTGAATTATGAAAATCCAATATTTACCAAAAGTAATTTTCTCCCATCTAAACTATTGGAAGAGCAGAAAGAGCTGAAAGTTGTTTGGCACGGTTTCATTGTTCTATCTCTTATCTTCGCTTTAGTGATGTTTTTTACCATCCACTATCTTACTTTGAATCAAAACCTCAAAAAATACACCTCGGCAAATCAGGAACTGGAATTTACTTTAAACCGTCTGAAAGCGGAAAACGCCATTCTGGAACAAATCAGAACGGAAATTAACAGTTACAAGGAAAATATTACTCAAATCGGCAATATTTTAACGGGAAAGAATCGCTGGACAGAAATGTTTGATATCTTGAATGCCAGTTTTTCCAGCCACCCTTCCAGCTGGCTAACCAATTTAAAAAAAGCAGATAAAGAAAATCGAATTTTTATCAGCGGCACCACTTCTCGCAGAGAAAATATCGGACGCCTTGCCAATTCTTTGCCTGATGCCAGAATCAGCAAAGTTACTAATGCAGAAATCCGAAGAAAGAAAATATGGAATTTTGAAATGGATTTTACCCTACCGGAAGTTGACTGGGTTCAAGGCATAGAAAGTGAATTTGCCGAAGAAAACCCCGAACTGATCCAAAAAATAACCACAACTCCAAAACCCACATCGGCAAAAACCCGACCCAAAGCTGTAAACGGAAATACTTCCTATCATAAAGCCGTATCTACAAAAACTAACGGTTTGGGCATTGCCTATAATTATGGAGTGTTGCCTCTTATTCTTCCCGAAAATATCCCTCAGCCCGTTGGTAATGAACTTGGCAATAATCGTAATTTGGCAAAGGACTTCCAGGATTTTCTTGCTTCCATCAATAAAGTTAATATGCTGGATTATAGATTCCAAGGGCATAAATTGCTTACCAAATACGAAGATAGTTCTCTGATACCTTTAATCCGCTGGTGGATTGCCTATCGTCTTTATTGTGATGAGGACTATAAAACCGCTTCCCTTACTTTGGAACCAAATTTGCGAACTACGGATTATTACTATCCCTATAGCGTTTTGCTGCAGGCAAGAATTGATTTTGCCACTGGAAACAGCCGTTTTCAACAACTTTATGATTCTCTTATTTCTCAATACCCCAATTCCGATATTTATAGGCAGGCAATCACAGACCTGAAAAATATCAGAGAGGGAGTGTTAAGATGACTAATACCGCACGCAATACATTAGTTCTGGCAAGTTTGCTGATCGTAACCGGCGCCATTACTTATGCAATTAATAACAGCAGACAAAGTAAATTGAACGAACAGAAAGCCAAAAATAAGGACTTGACCCATCAGATAGCCAATATTAAAAGTATGATGGAAAACAGAGAAGAACTGGAACGCGAAAGAAATATGCAAATTGCTCTTGCCAGTCAGCGGAGCAAAGCAATTATTGATGTAGATACTCCGACGATTACTTACGATTATTTATTGCGAATATTGCAGTGGATGGATAAAGATATTATCTACGATTTTGCCATCTCAGGTAAAGGAGATAATAAAGAAGGCACTTCTGGAACCTTCAATGAGTATGTCCTATCAGGAAAAAGCAATTACCTTGATTTTGTGGATTTCACTCGCAATCTGGAATATCAGAGAGCGCTCATTACGATTGAGGATATCTCCCTGGCGGGAACTGCCAATAACGACACCATTGATTTTTCCGTTGTGTTTAGAACTCATTATCAGCAGGGAGGAGTTCCTATCTCTGAATTAACTGCTAAGAAAATAGAAAAATATGTTGCCGCCTATCAACTATTTAAACCCCGCATTCATGAAAATATACCGGACTATGACATTGATACTCGTTTAACGGATATTGATAATAGCACGCTTATCGCTATTACCGAAAACAAAGCATTTATTCGCGATAATAAAGGCATAATTCGAATTTTCAGCCCGGGCGATAGAGTTCTCTGGGGATATTTGTATCAAATTGATGCCAAAGAAGGCAGAGCAATCTTTAAAGTAAATAAATATGGCTACGAAGAAGACCAGGTATTAACCATAATCAAGGAAAAATGAGGTTATTCCAAATGAAAAAAATGATTATCTTAACTTGCCTGATATTGGCATTATGCATTACAGGAATTTTGGGGCAAACCAAAAAAGATAAGGAAACCATCACTTTGAGCAAAGATCTCAAGATCAATGAAGCATTACAGATCTTGGAGCCCTATTTTATCAGAGACACAGGGAAAAAACTGATTAACCTTTCCTCTTATAATGGACCTTTAGATGTGCCGATTAATAATTTGGAATATACTCAGGCATTGGATTTGATCCTTTTGCAAAATAATCTTATTCGCAATGAAGCGGTTGGTTATATTGCCATTCAAGACAAATCTGCATCAGGCATAGGGACGGACATAAAAGAAGGAACTTCTGCCGTTGGTACTACTGAGGATACGACAAAATTACCCGAGGGAGTTAGCCCTAAAGATAAACAGGTCTTAATTAACGCCGTTATAATGCTGGTGGATAAAAGCTATTCTAAATCGTTAGGAATTGACTGGTCAACCCTGGTGGACGGCAAAGTAAAAGTAAATGCCGGATTTTCGGGTGCCTCGCAAGTAACCGCTCCGATGAATCTGTCCGTTGGGACATCCACCGAAGCAGGTAATTACACTATTGACATAAATACTCTGCTAAAGACCATAGAAACGGAGCAAAAAGGAACTATTCTTGCCAAGCCCAATATTAGAGTTTCCAACGCCCGCAAAGGACATATACAGGTTGGACAAGATATTTCCGTCAAGCGAGTTGATGAAGCTGGCAACACTGTGGAGTCCTTTTTCTCCACAGGCGTAATAATGGATGTGGAACCCACTATTGTCAAAGTGGATGATGAAGAAGTAATTTACCTGAAACTAAATATTGAACGCTCCAGTGGAGTTCCCAGTGATGTTTCCACCATCATCACCAAAAGCACTTCCTCTACGGATGTAATTATGTTCAGTAATGAAGAAATTGCCATAGCCGGTATGTTTGATACAGACGAAACCAAAGTCCGCAGTGGCATTCCATTCCTGAAAGACCTACCCTGGTGGGTTTTTGGCATACGCTATCTAACCGGTTACAACACAGTTGAGAAAAAAGAAAGAGAACTTGTTATAACCATCAAAGCTGAGATTGTAGATAATGCTATAGACAGATTGCTGGAATCGCGATCTACCAAAAGTTAAACCTGAGAAACGGAGAATGAAACAGTGAAAATATCCCAACGCTTATTACTGCTCTTTATTGTTATAGCTCTTGTATTCGGAGCTTTCTTCTATCTGTTCAATTATATCAAACATAAAGAGCTGAAAGTTTACATTGAATACGATAATAATCAGCAACGCCTTGCCCTGAATGCTTTAATTGCCACCCGAAATGATCAGCAGATGCGATTTTTGGATGAATACAGCATAAACGCAGATATATACGATGCCGTTACTTCCCATAATATTCCTCGCACCGAGAAATTGCTTACTCCTTTGATCAGTTCTTTTGGCTACAATCTGGTTCAGGTTTACGATACAGATAAAAATCTGCTCTTGAATCTCTACAGTGAATCCCATCCCGAATTAGAAACAGTGCTTACAGAACCGATTTTACTTGATTCTCTGAAACAAGGAAAAGCAGTTCAACATTTTTCCCGCTATCAGCATTTAATTCTGGAAAATTCCGTAGGCAGCATTCATTCCGCCAGTGATTCTATGCGCGAAGGAAAAGTAGGTGGCTATCTACTTATTGCCCAAATTTGGGATCAAAAACGGCTAAGTGAATTTACAAAGCTTCTTGATCTTAGCGTAACCTTAAGTTTAAGCAAGCCCGTCCCGGAAAAAAATAGTAGCAAAGACCATTATAAAACGGTAATCACTTTTCCTTTAAATGATCTCAACGGCTACGAAATTGCTTGGCTTAATTTTACCCGTTCCAATCCCTATCTTAGGCAGTTGCGTTCATTGGGAAATTTGATTCTTTTCGGAACTTTGGGATTCATCTTTATCTTTTTGCTGCTTCAATTTATCCTTATTCAACAGTGGATTAATTCCCCTCTGCAATTGATTTCCAGTTCCTTAAGTAATGATGATCCAGAATACATAAAACCGCTGGTGGAAAAGAATAACGAATTCGGAGCCATCGCCCTATTGATAGAAAAGTTTTTCGCTCAAAAAGAACAATTAGTTCAGGAAATTGAAGAGCGGACTCGCACTGAAATGAAGCTTAGAGAAGCAGAAGAACAAACCCAAAAAATACTTTTAACTTCTCCCGAAGCCATTATCGTTACCGATTTGCAGGGAAGTGTAATAAGCATCAATGCCGAGGGGCTAAAAATGCTGGGGCTGGAAAATGAAGACAGTATCTTGCATAATGTTCTTTCCGCCAAAGATATTGTTCCGCATTGGGAACAGCGTTCTCTTTATCAAATGTTCTCCCAATTACGCAAAGGCATACCCGTTAGAAATTTAGAAATCACTTTCGATAACGGCAAGGGCATCAATTTCCCCTGTCTGATTAGTGCTTCTGTCATTACTGACGAAGAGGGAAACCCTTCCAAACTAATTTTTATTGCGCGGGATATAACTGAACTGAAAAATTTGGAACGCCAGCTGCGTCAGTCACAAAAAATGGAATCCATTGGCACTTTAGCCGGTGGCATAGCACACGATTTTAACAACATTATAACAATCATAGCCGGTTACATTGCTTTAGCCAGAGGCAAAATTAACGACCCAGAAACGGCAGTCCTCGATTTAAATCAGGCAATTAAGGCCTGTTTAAGAGGAAAAAGCTTGATCGGCAAGATCCTAACCTTCAGCCGTCAAAGTGAACCGGATGTAGAACAGGTCTGCGTAAAAGAAGTAATTGAAGATGCTCTGCCAATGATTAGAGCAACCTTGCCTTCCAATATTTACATCGAAACAGAGATAGATTGTAATCGTTACATTATGGCAGATGTAACTGAACTGCAACAAGTTCTGATTAATCTTGCCAACAACGCATTTCATGCTATGCGACCCGATGGCGGAACTCTTTCCATCAAGCTAAATGAAATTTCGGGATTTGAACTTATTGGCATAGACCCTCATATAGAATTGGAAAGGGACTATTTACATTTGGAAGTTAGTGATACAGGATTTGGCATCGCACCTGAAATTATCAATCGTATTTTTGACCCCTATTTCAGTACCAAAGCAGCAGGAGAAGGAACGGGTTTGGGTTTATCCATTGTGCACGGAATCGTAACCGGTTACAAAGGATTTATCACTGTCCACAGCATTCAGGGCGAAGGAACCAGTTTTCACATTTTTCTGCCTATCGTAAATGCCCCGGAAGAAGTCAGACAAGAAGAACAGCCCAAAACATATCCTTTTATTCCTGCCAAACTAATGGTTGTAGATGATGAACCAGATTTGGCTGATATCTTCAGTCAGGCATTGACCAACGCTGGCTATATGGTTCAATCCTTCAATAATTCAAATCAAGCCATTGATGCTTTCGAATCCAATCCGGAAAATTTTGATTTGGTCATTGCCGACATAACTATGCCTCAGCTGGATGGAATGAAACTTACTTCCAGAATCAAAGCCAAAAGGAACATTCCTGTTATTCTTTACACTGGATTCAGCGATCATAATGTTCAACAACGAGCCGCCGAGGCAAAAGTTGATAAATTATTAAGCAAACCCCTTTTACCGGATGAGCTGGTTAACGAAGTGCAAAAATTGTTATATCTTATCAATTTCGGGGAGGATGAAGAAATCAAACCCGATTATTCTTGACATAAAATCACCATTTTAAGATTTGGGCTATGCAAGAATAATATCCGGTAAGGGAGGAAATTATGACAATCCCGGATGATCTATTTTACACTGAGACCCATGAATGGGTTCGTATTGATGGCGATTCTGCCATTGTCGGTATTAGCGATTTTGCTCAACACGAGCTGGGTGAAATTGTTTTTGTTGAACTGCCGGAAATTGGACATAATGTGGCAGCCGGTGAACCCTGTGGTTCCATAGAAGCCGTAAAAGCAGCTGAAGATTTAATTAGCCCCATTAGTGGCAAAGTGGAAGAAAAGAACAACGAATTGGAAGATAGCCCAGATTTAATCAATAAATCCCCTTACGAAGAGGGTTGGCTGTTCAAAATCAAGCTTTCCAATAAAGATGAGATGGAAAACCTGCTTAGTGCGGCAGAATATCAAAAATTAATTCCTTGAGCTAAACTAAGGGCAGTTTTTACTCTGTGATCTCCAAAATCCCCAACTTTCTGATTATCCTTTCCGCACCCTCAGGGGGTGGAAAAAGTACCATTTTGAACGAGATCTTGAAGGTTTCGGATAATATTGATTATTCCATTTCTTATACCACGCGCCAGCCGCGGGGAACAGAACAAAATGGAATTCATTATCACTTTGTAAGTGAGCAAGATTTTTTAAAACGCAAGGAAGAAGGCGATTTTTTAGAATGCGCACAGGTCTTCGGAAATTGGTATGGTACTTCTAAAAGCTTTATTAAAAGCCAGTTGGCAAAGAAGCATCATGTTATTTTAGATATTGATGTGCAAGGTGCTTCTCTGATCAGCGCTTCTGATATTCCTTATGTAAAAATTTTTATTCTGCCTCCTTCGATGGATGTGTTAAAACAGCGTTTGATTTTACGAGCTACGGATTGTGATGACGAAATTACCAAACGCCTCCAAATTGCCCGCACAGAAGTTACTCATATTTCCGAATATGATTATTTGGTTATTAATGATGAGCTAAAGACAGCTATTGAAGATGTTTTGGCTATTATCAGAGCAGAAGAAAATCGGGTGAACCGATATCTGAATCCCATTGCTGATTTCATTGGCGAGGAATGAAGCTTCCTAAAAAAAAGGTCAGTTCAATGCTCACCCATTTCCGCTACCACAAATGTTCTATCTGCTTCCTTTTCCAAAAGGATAGCACAAGTGGTGACAAGACAATATTTGTCACCCCCTTATATATGGGTTGCCGATTTCCGCAGCGGCAAATTGTGACGGAAAATAATCTGCCATCCCTAATTTACGGAACACAGGAGAAAATGTATGATTAACGAGAAAATTGAAAACTTTCTGGAAAAAGCCGATATGAACTATTTGTTCTGCCTATTAGCTCAATTGGAAGCAAGCCGTTTGCTCCAGTTTCCTACTTATGTGAAACAAAAATTTCCTGATAAAATAGCCGTGCTGGCTATGAATCATGTGGCTGAAAATGAAGTTCCGGATTATATTTCCGAACTTGCTGAAGCAGAATTGCTGGAAGCGGAACTTGCTGCTCAGAAACAGGAAAATCCTTTCTTAGGAGAAGAAATGAGCGAAGAAGAAGCGGAAGAAACCATTGACGATTCGGAAAGATTTATTGAAGATCTTGGCGGTTCGGACGATTTTGACAAGGACGAAGACAAAGACGAAGATGAGGACGAAGACGAAGACGAGGAAGACGATTTCTACGACGACGATAACGACAACGATGATGATCTCTAAAAAAGAATATGTCCATTGATGCCTTGCGCCAATATTTGGAATTGTTAAAAAACAGCGGTATTAAAGAATTGTATCCTCCGGAAATGAGCAAAGCCAAATTGCTGGATAAACTTCGCCATAAATACGCCAATTGCACAAACTGCACTCTAAATAAAACTCGTAACAATTTCGTTTATGGAGAAGGAAATCCCGATGCCATTGCTATGCTTATCGGAGAGGGTCCCGGAGAACAAGAAGACAAAACAGGCAGACCTTTTGTAGGCGCAGCGGGCCAGCTTCTGGACAAAATGTTGGCTGCCATAAATATTGAACGCAAAGATGTATATATTGCCAATATCGTAAAATGCCGTCCTCCGGGAAATCGTAATCCAGAACCAGTTGAATGTATGGCTTGTCTGCCCTATTTACTTGAACAAATAGAAATTATCCAGCCGAAAATGTTACTGATCTTGGGTTTGGTTTCAGCACATACTTTATTGAATAACAATAATACGCTTGGCTGGCACAGAGAGAAAATACACTATTTTAGAGGTATTCCCGCTTTCGTAACTTATCATCCTTCCGCCTTGTTAAGAAATCCAGAATGGAAAAAACTTGCTTGGATCGATTTACAAGAATTTGCCAAAGAGTATCAAAAATTAGCTTCCACTAATGATTTGCCGAATTCAGAAGCGGCAAAATAACTATGTTGGTTCACTTATCTAAAATCCATTAAACTTGCCTAAATGCGTAAGCTTCGTTTATCTTTCCTTTTTGTTTTTCTGTTTATCTTTCTCTGTCTCCATTTAGCGGCTCGTTTTGCCATTTATGGAGATACCCGCAGCAATCCTGAAATCCATCGCCAAATAGTTCAGCAAATTGTTTCTCACCATCCCGAGGCAACTTTTCATTTAGGCGATCTGAACAGTTTTGGTTTAGCTCAAAAAGAATATGACAATTTCCTGCAGATCATTGCTCCTTTGAATATAAACAAAGCTTTTTACCCGGCAAGAGGTAATCACGAAAAAGACCTGAATTTATTTTTAAAAAATTTTCCCTATTTGAAGGGCAGTTCTTATTACACAATTTATGCGGATAGCATCCGTTTCATTATTTTGGATAGTGTGTTAGACCTTTCTCCCGGCTCGGAACAATATCGCTGGCTACAAAAACAGCTTTTAGAAAGAACTCCCTCTTTGCTGCTGTTGCATCATCCGATTTTTTCTTCCGGAGAGCATAGTGATGAGCTTGGTCTGCAGCTCTTTCTGCCGGAATTGCTCAAAAATTCCTCAGTAAAAGCCGTTTTTAGCGCCCACGATCACAATTATGAGCGTTCCGAATATAAAGGCATTACTTATATCGTTTCCGGTGGCGGAGGAGCTCCTTTGCGGGAAGAAGATAATCCCAATCCCTATTCCCAATTGTTTATTAAAGGCCATAACTACCTCATTGGAGACCGCATAGACGGTAAGGTCGTTTTTAATGTTTATGATATAGAGGGGAAGCCGTTAGATACTTTTACCCTCCTCGGTTTTTAATTATGCCCAATCCTAAGGTTCTTGCCATCAATGATTTATCCGGCTTTGGAACCACTTCTTTATTGGCTGTAATTCCGATTATGAATAGAATGGGAATTGAGGTCGTCACTATGCCCAGTGCTTTGCTTTCTGCCAATACGGATTTCCCCGATTATGTTTTGCAGGATAATAGTGTGCTATTGAAAAAATCACTGCAGCACTGGCAGAAATTGCAGCTAACTTTTGACGCCATTTATACCGGCTTTTTGGGCTCACCTTTGCAGGTATCTGTTTTGCTGGAAAATTTGCTTCCGCTCAAAAATGACAAGACCCTTGTTTTGGTTGATCCAGTTTTAGCTGATGCCGGCAAATTATACAGTTGTTACACCTGGGAAATGGTTGAGGCAATGCGTTCTCTGATTTCTATCAGCGACATCATCACTCCCAATTGGACGGAGGCAATTTTTTTAACTGATTTCCATTATGGGCAAAATTCAAATGGCAACCAAGTGCAAGAATGCTGTGAAAAACTCGCCGCTCTGGGACCTCGCTATGTTGTTATAACCAGCGCACCCAATGCCAAAGGCGAATTTTCTTCCGTTGCTCTATTTGATGCTCGGCTGGGTTTTTTCCAAGAATTTGCCTGCCAGTATGCTCCCGTAGTTTTTCCCGGAGCGGGCGATTGCTTTTCAGCAATGCTTTTAGCCGGATTGTTAAACGGCTATGATCTCGTTACTTCCATTCAAGGAACCCTTTCCTTTTTGCAGCAAGCCATCGAAAAAAGCATTACTACCGTGGTAGATCGCAAAACCGGAATTGATCTCATTTCCGCCCTCAAAACCGATCCCCAGCTTTTCTTTTCTCATTAGTCCTAAAATTGTCCCTCTTTAAATAGCAACCATCAAATTAAAATTTGCCTCCCCTTTGTGTTATAAGATGGTAAGATTACCTCACATTCAGAATGCAATTCAGCATAAATGTCAGTTTGTTTGCACTATCTCCTGCCCTACTTGATGGCAACAGCATAACTGCTTGTCACATAGTTGATTGCCTTACGACGCAGTAACACTTCTCTAACACTGCTGTTATTTCGTAAGAGAACTGTTACGGAAATGTTACTGAACTATTAGAAGATAGAGTATGCAATGAAGACAAAATATGTTGCTAAGGCGTGGGCAGGGTTTCACTACGCAATTAGCTAAAAAGATAAATCAGCCACGGAACATAGAAAAGAGCAATAAAAATAGAAATGGAAACAATGGTGGCGGCAAACTCCCTGTCCAAATTTTCCAGATTGGCAAAAATAAGCGTATTAAAACCGATGGGTAATGCGGGACAAACCGTAACCACAATTCTGGAGACCCCGCTTAAACCGAATATTGCACTTAAACCAATTCCGATTCCCAGTCCGATCCCCATTCTGACAAAAATGGCAAGCGCCGCTTTGCCGAGATTGCAAAGCTGAGGATTAAAATATAATCCCAAAGCAATCATCATTAAAGGAACGGTGGGTTGGCCTAAAAAATTGAGGAAATTCAGTGCCAAGTGCGGCATTGGCAAGGTAGAGAACTTCCAAGTGAAAGCAATAACCATAGCCCAAAGAGGAGGCAGACGCAAAAATTTCTTCCATTGAATTTGGGCGGACTGATTATTGCCTCCGTATTTTATGGCATTATAGTAGGTGAAAGTGAAGATCATAAAAGTGTTGCCAATATCAAATAAAGATGCTCTTGCCAGCCCTTCATTGCCAAAAGCGGCAAAGAAAAAAGGCAAAGCATAGGCGGTGTTCATAATCATCGTCCCTACCAAAAAGCTGCCGAAAGTAGTTTTTTCCATCTTCCAGAATTTGCCGATTATGCGGGAAATTACATACATAAGTAGCACAACAATGATGGCTAAAAGAGGTATCAGAATCATATCGAGTTTTAACTGTATCTGGGCAATGGAAATAATCGTTAAACAGGGTAAACAAACATTTAAGACAACTTTCAATAGAATGGGCGCATCCTCTTCGGAAAGCAGCTTTAATGCCTTAAATGCAATGCCAATGAAAAAGGCAAGGATAAGCGGAATTATCTTTTCAACGAAGGGATTCATAACTTATTGGCAACGAAAAAAGTCCGATACAGCAGGTCTAACTGCTCTTCCAACTCTCGATTGTGCATTTTATCTCTCTCGGACAGACCCGCTTTTTTCTGCCAAGATTCCGTTTGGGCAAGCGCTTGTTCCAATTGCCATTTATGGTTAAATTCCCTGCCTTCCATTTTGGTGAGCGCTTCCCATTGCTTTAAAGAAAAGTGATTGGCTAATCCTTTCTCGCGTAAAAGATTGGTATTTACTTTCAGGGGAAAAACTTCCGCTATTTTAAGGATTTTCACCATCTGTTCTCGGTGGAAATATTCGTCCTCTTTCAATTCTTTATAAACATCCAGCTCTCTGCCAAATTTGCGGCCATTTACGGTTGATAGGTGATTTGGGTTAATGCCTTCTTTCTCCATCTGACTGATAGTGATGCGATTAAAGATATATCCTGTTTTGTGGAAAACATTTTGTTCAAATACATTCTGAACAATGAAAAGGGCAATGAAGGAAAAAACAAAAGCAATGACCGGAGCCGCTACCCAGGCCAGAGATACCTTGCCTAAAATATTGTAACGAATGTTTTTGCCACCTTTTACCAAACCGATGCCAACTACCGCTCCTACAATTACTTGCGTGGAAGATACCGGAACTAATGGAATGGGTGGAATTCCAATGCTCAATAAGATTTTTTGGAGCCAGCGCGAAGCAAAAATAAACAACACAATTGCTTCAGAAGTTACTGCTATAAGTGCAGTTACAGGTGAAAGATGAAAAATGTCCTTGCCCACGGTGCGCATAACTTTATGCGAATAAGTGTAAATTCCGATGATTATGGAAATGGCACCCAAAATATAAAGCTGCTGAACTCCTTTCAGAGTGAAACCAGCCAAACTTATATCCCTGAAAGGCGAAACCGGCACAAAAACCCCGACTACATTGGCTATATTATTGGCTCCCAAAGAAAAGGCACCAAAAGCGCCAATTACGATTAACCCCATCCGCGTAAAAACATCCTGCTCCAAAAGATGGATTTTTCCTCTGTTAATCAATGGTCTGATTAAATAAAAAAGAATGGCTGCTATAACGCCGGCAAGCACGAAAGCAATCACCCAGCTAAAAACAATAGTTAACAAACTGCGATAATCAGTCAGCCGCCCCGCAAAGAAATTCCAGCCAATTATCGCTCCCACAATGGTTTGCGAAGTGGAAACTGGAATGCCTGTTCGAACAATGGCAGTGATGGTTAAAGCGGCTGCCAAAGCAACTGTAAATGCTCCTCCCAAAGCATCTACGGAACCTAAATGACCTAAAGTTCCGGAAGGTCCGCTACCTTCCAAAACCGCCCCCAAAAAGATAAAAATTGATGCCAGAAGAGCAGCTGTCTTAAATTTCAGCATTCTGGTTTCTACCGCGGCTCCAAATATATTGCCTGTATCGTTGGCTCCCAAAGACCAACCTAAAAACAGACCGCTGAGCAAGTAAATAAAAATCATTTATAATTGACGCTTGATGGCATAAATGGAAAGACGATCACAAACAACCTGCGCATAATCTGATATTTTTTCTATGTGCAGGGCAAAATAACGCAAATGACTTTTACGGGAAAGATCAATATCCAAACTGAATATTTCCCTGCGCAAACGCTCACCAATATGATCTGCCTCGCGTTCAAAAAAATAGACCTTGTGAATATAATTGTTCACGGCTGCCAAATCTCGAAAAAATGAACGCACGGCAAAAGAAAGCTGTTCAACTGCATTGCTGGATGCCTTAGCCGTCTGAATCCATAAATCATTTAGCGCTGCAGGGATTTCTGGCATTTCGATGGAAAATTGAACTAACGAATCCTTTATATTGTCTATAACTTCATCCGTATTTTCCAAAATGGCAAGTACATCTCCCCTATTTTCAGGAATCAAGGTTCGCTCATAAAGAAAATGCTCTATGCTCACTCGTAAATCATCCGCCTTGTGTTCATTTTCTCTTATTTGCGTTAAACGGGTTTCAAATTGCTCTACCCGGTTACAAAGATAATCTTCAGTAGCCAGCTCAAAAGTTGTGGCTGAATCACTTAAAATATCCAGAAACGCATCAATCTGGGTTTCGATGAAACGGGTTGTTTTTAAAATCAGCGCCATTTTTTCTCCCTGATATAAATATTACAGGACTTTCTTCAATTTACCAGAAAAAAAACAGCTCTTTCTGTCAAGCGGGAAAAAAAACCACGGGAGGAGTAGCCCGTGGTTTTGTCTGTGTGTTGCTGAGGAGGGATTATTTGGGGATATTCCTATCTATTTCTTTTTGGGGAGGTATATTTTGAGGTGGCATATCCATATTGTCACATTCTCCACATTCTCCACAATTTTCCATTCCAGAATGTTTTAATTTCATTTCTTGTCTATTGTGCATAGGTCCTGGTTTATCTGCCTGAAATTGTTTCATATTCTTTTTCAGAATGGCTTTTTGTTCAGAAGTGAGTTCTTTCATTCTGGCAGCTAAGAAATCTACTCTCGCATCAGCCAAAGCGTTGTTTTTCAATGCTATCTGTTTGTTCAAATCTTTGGCGCGCAGGTAGTTTTCATCTTTCAAAGCTGATTGCACATCAATTCTTAAATTTTTGATTTCTGCCTGCAGGGTATTTTTGGTCTTTTCAAAATTTATTTTCAGTTCTTCCCATTTTGCCTTTTGGGCATCGTTTAGTTTTAAGTCGTCCATACATTTTTGCATTGGTCTTTCTTGGTTTCCAACTTGGACTTCCTTGTTCATTGCTTTGGGTGCGGTTCGATCTTTAGGTGCATCTGTTTGGGCAAATACAATGCCACAAACAAGCATCAGAGTGAGGGTTAGGAATACTATTCTTTTCATTTGTGTCTCCTTCTATTCAGATTATTTTGTCTGTTAAAACGGTTTTTAGCAAATTCAGCGCGACGCAAAAAGTGTTCTTTTGCTTCTTCCGCACTGAGTGTTTTACGATATTCCACCATTCTTTCCGCCAATTTTCGTTCCAGATTGTTTTGCGCAATAAGGGAAGAATCAATTAAGGCATTCACTTTGTTCATATCAACTGGGTCATTAGCCAATTCCAGCATCAGAGAATGTTTGATATTTTCAAATATGTCTCTTAGAGCTCTAATCTCATCATCGCGTTCAAAAGGCGGCGGGCCAAAAGGTGGGAGGTCTCTTTTCATTTCTTCTTTTCCCATGGGAGGTTGGGGATAAGGGTGAAACCAGTGTAAGTAAATAAAACTGCCAATAAAAGCAAGATTGAAACTGACCGATATCAGCAGAATGATGACTAACCAGCGTTTATTCATTTTATTCTCCATTTTCCGTTACATCATCCAGTATGGTATTTTCGCCAAAACTTCCGTAGGCAATTGAGGTTGATATTGAATAATCCTGATTCTTCGGAATGATATTTTTGTAGCTGCCAACCCCGATTTTTATCCCCGCCCACAAACTTAAAGTTATTGCCAACATAGCAGTTACAGGTATTAGTTTGACGCGACGGGCAAAACCTGGATTCTTTGTTTCTAATTGGTGCACCTTAGCCATAATTTGATTATGAACCCAAGCAGGAAATTCCGCTTCTGGCAGAGCAGAAAGTTTCCTTTGCATTTTTTGGGCATCAGCCAGAAATGCTTTGCAGGCAGGACATTTATCCAGATGAGATAAAAGTTTTGCCTGAAAGCGAATATCCAATTCGCCATCAATCTGTTTAAGTAGATAGCGTTTGGCTTTGCTGCATTTCATTTTTTCTGCTCCTTCATTTTATTTTGGGTTCTATTTACTATACCTTTCATTTCTCTTTATCCTGCAAAATTTTTTTGCGTAAAATGCGTTTTGCCCGCACTAAAAGTGATTCAACTGCTTTAACGCTTATTCCCAAATTAGTGGAAATTTCTTTATAGGACATCTTTTCATAATATTGCATTTGAATGACGGCAGACAAACGCGGTGGCAAATCAGCAATGGCTTTTTTTAGAACCGTGTAATCTGGCTCTTTAGTATTTGTGTTTCTTTCGGGAAGGCCATTGAACTTATCTGGCTCCACATTTATATAACGGGATTTTTGTTTCAGAAAACTGAGACATTTATTATGCGCTATTTTATAGGTATATGCCAAAGCCGTGGTTTCCTCAATCCGTTCCAGATTTTGGAAAACTGCTATGAACACGGTTTGCACAATATCAAGAGCATCCTGTTCATTAGTACATAAAGACAATACATAATTATAGATGCGCTTTTCATTGGAGCTTAGAAATGCCTCAAAGTGTTCTTTCTTCATACCTGTTTTTTACTTATTTCTCATTATTATTCCTTTTTTTGGTGTGCAAGAAACAGACCAAACCTTAAACAAAGCTTGACTAATTTCCTTCATCTCAGTTAGTAGTATCAATTAAGATGATGAAAAAAAGCACTGTTTACCTTGCTGGCAAATATTTAAGTGAACGCAAAACAAGAGGAATTGGCAAAGGACATTACCTTTGCCTAATTGGCATAACTTTGGGCGTTTTAGCTCTGCTTTGCGTGACCACTGTGATGAATGGTTTCCGTTTTGACATACGCAATCGAATTACAGGCACTTTTTCCGAAATTAGAATTTCTACAGAAGATGGGCAGCGCATTAAAGACACTAATGATGTTTGTAACCAACTGCAAAATTTGAAGTTCTATGCCAGCCCAGTTATCCGTAACGAATTATTGATTAGATGCAATTCTGTTGTCTTGCCAACATTGTGTTTTGGTATTGAGCCCAATAAGCATCAAAATGTTTCTTCGCTGTTACAAAAAACGGAATTTCAAGGTGGAGAAATTGTTCAAGGTATTGTAGCGGGAAATATTGTTCCGGAAGATTTTTCTGCCTCCGGAATCGCTTTGGGAGCTGGTTTGGCTTCTCAATTGGGTGTTTATTTGGGAGATGAAGTGCAGGTGATTTCTCCTCTTTTCAACATCCCTACCGCTTTTGGAATGATACCGCGCATTCGTTATCTGAAAGTGCAGGCAATTTTTGCCGCGGGTATGCCTGAATATGACCAAAATTATAGTTTAATCGGAATTGATAATGCTGCCTTTTTTGCTTCCTGTAAAGAAAATGAGGCGGATTATATTGAAGTGAAGCCAGCTGCCAAATTACGCCCAAATCACCTTTTGCAAACTCTCCATAATGCCTTTCCCAATTATCAAATTGAGGATTGGAGCAGTTTTGATCCCAATCTCTATTCTGCCATTCGTTTTGAAAAATTCCTGATGTTTGTAATTATGCTGTTTATGTTTATTATCGCCGGTTTTAACCTCACGGGCAATCTGCTGAAAACAATCTCACGCAAAAAACGAGAATTGGGGCTGCTAAAAGCCATTGGTTTAACCGATAAAGACCTACAGACCTTGTTTTTATTGCAAGCGCTTTTTTTATGCTCTGCGGGAATTGTAGTTGGATTGGGTTTGGGCTCTGTTTTATTGCTAATTCAAAAATATGCTGGAATTATTAAATTGGGAATGGGAAGCGGAGAAGCCATAATTTTACCCGTGAAATTTATTTTCACGGACTACCTACTGATCATCGTGGTTGCTTATTTTATTACTATTTTAAGTGTTTTATTGCCTCTGAAACGCTTAAGCAAAATTAATGCCGTAGAGCTTATCAAGCGTGCTGTTTAGAAAGTTTAGCTTTGCCAAATCATTGAGCATTTACTCTCTTCTTTTTGCTTTTATGCCTACTTATCCACACTTGCTTATTTCTTTATCCTTTCAAGTCCATACTTGCTTATTACACTTATACTTCCGATAAGCAGCCCGAATGCATCCCGAATGGAAATACGGGATGTTTTCGGGAAACTTTGCAGCAGCATAAGCGAGACGAGTAAGAGCCGTTTTACTGTTCATATTGAATCAGCTTATTTTAGAAAAGGTTATTAATGATAAATGTTAATATCTCAAGGAGAAATGAAATCTCAAAATTTATGGAGATTGTTAAAGAATGTTTCCCTTCAAATTTATTCTATACTTTCTTAAGGCGGTCAATTTCTTTACGAATTTCTTCTATAACTTCCTGATTTTGAATGATTTTCTTTTTCCCATCTGTTAGTGAAATGATATAAAAGACCTTACCACCATATTTAGCAGTAAATTTTTCGTGTGTCTTTTTTTGGAAGTGCAATTCGTTGATAATTTGCGGAATATAAGCATATCCAGCTGGTTTGATTTGCAAACCGATATAATTTTTTTTTATCTTAATAAAAAAATCTACATTATAACCTCTGTCCCATGCATCAGGAGCTGGTTCTATCTTAACATTTAGTTCTTGTTGGAGCTGGCCGTAAATTGTTTGAATTTCAGACAGATATCCATCATAAGTTCTGTTAATAACCAAATTGAAAATAAAATCAATACAATCCTCTTCGGTTATGCTTTCTATTTCTGCTGCACAAACTTCCGTTATTTTTATATAAAGTTTTCTGCCCAGTTCCTCCAAATGTTCTTTGGGATAAGCATTCTTAAAATAATAGCTCTCCCATTCCATTAATGTCTTGGGAGACAACTTTCTAATCATTTCGGCTACCGGACCAACTTTATTTTTCTTAGTAAGTCCCCATCTCATATTTGACTGATTTATTATCCATTCCTTTGGCATTAGTCCTTCCCTTTGTAAGATAAAAATTTTATTTTATATTTATAATCGTTGGAAGTGTCAACATCAGCTAAGCCATTTTTAATTAAATGTGCATTTATAAATGTTTTGTTCCATAAATATAAATAACAGAGTAAGTTATTATTTTCATCATACTTTACATTATCGTAGTTTAAGAATACTTTTTGACCGCGTGTTTTATCTCGTAAAAATCTAATGGCATCACTCGTTTTCTGAGGTATTTCTTTAATTCCTAATAACCTGATTTTTATTTTATTGCTAAGCAGTAATATTTCCGGTGAGATAATATCTTCCACAGTAAAATAAGAATCACATTCAGCATTTGAATTATCAATTTTTGAGCCAAACTTTAATTGCCGTGGATCAATTTTCTTATCAAATTGGATAGGATCCTTGAATATATAGGGTAGTTTATTAATTTCAGCTTGAAAGTTTATCTCTATATCTCGTTGTTTAATTATCTCAAAATTTTCCTCTTGAAAGATATTCCCTTGATCTAATTCTAATTTACGCCTTATTATTGGTAGATAATCTTCATTTATTTCATAACCAATAGAATTTCTTTGCAATTTCCTAGCCACTAAAGAAGTAGTTCCACTTCCCAAAAAAGGATCAAGAACAATGTCATTCACAAAACTAAACATTTTGATCAGACGCCTTGGTAATTCTTCTGGAAACATCGCCAAATGTTTGTCCTGTTTTTCTCCCGCAAAATTCCAATGCCCTGTAAAATACTGATTCCATTCATCATTTGTTAATTTGGATTGCTCTTTAATTTCATAGTTAACAGAAGGTGGAACTCCATATTTTTTAAATATCAGGATATACTCATAATCCAATTTGATAATTCCATTTCTTGGATAAGGAAAAGAGCCCATAATTGTTGCTCCTCCTGTAGTATGACAAGTTGTAACCTTCTGCCAAATTATAGCTCCCATATAATCAAAACCACAAGTTTCACAGAATTTGATAATTTCCGTTCTAATTGGTATTACTTTATATCTGCCATAGTAAACAGAACGAGCGAATTGGTCTCCAATATTAATACATAAACGACAGCCACTGTGTAAAACTCTCTGGCATTCATTCCAAACCAGATTAAGGTTATTAATATACTCTTCATAAGTATCATTAAAACCAATCTGTTTATTACTGCCATAATCTTTTAATTGCCAATAGGGTGGAGAAGTAACAATAAGATGAACAGATTCATCTTTTACTTCTTTCATCCATCTGGAATCACCTATAATTATTTTATGCGATGTTATCATTTCGTTTATAATCCTAGTGCAGTCCTAATATTTTTGTGATAATAGAAAAGTGTATGATTCCCTTTCTACTTTAGCGACAAACTAATAAACACTTATTTTATGTTTTCCACCTCATCTAATTCTATAACTCATATTTATTAATGACACTTACTTTTCCTATATCAGGACTTTTCTTTTGAGCTTTTGGAATCATACTTATTCTCTATTCCTTTAAATCTTTCAGCTCAAAGAACCTTTCTGTATATAGCAATTTGTAGTTTTAGCGAAGTGTAACTGGATAACCAGATAGGCCATTTTTAAAAAACTATTACCCCAAATTACATATATCCTATAAAAATCCAGCGTTAAATACTGTCAATGAAATTCACCTCCCCCTTGGATAGCACCTTCAAAATTAGTTTAGCTAATACATCCAAAATTATGCAAGTGCGGAATATTGATAGCAAATCCCATTTGAATTTTTTATTTTCTTATGGTATATAAAATAAGAAGCCATTGAAAATAAATCTGTGAGAGAGTATTCAAGGAAGAACGATGTCCTCGTCGTTCACCTGACAACCGAGTTTTACTGTTTCCGCTTTATTTTGGGATTGCCTGATAGTTTATTTGTTGTGAGTTGACCAGGAGGTCAACCCTCCTTTATTTTTGCAATTGTCTAAATAATTTTCGCAGCTTTGCTAACTTCAAATCTGGCAAAGGGTTTACAAAATCCAAACAACAATTTACTTGACACAGGCAGTGCCTAATAAAAGGGATAACTTTTTAGAAGGGAGGAAAAAATGAGAAAGAGATTTTATATAATCCCGAGTTTAGCAATTATCCTGTTTTTGCTTTCCGCTTGTGAATCAGGAGGAAAGCTAAAAGTTTATAACCGTTGTTCTTATCCGGCTTATATAAAAGTGGAAGGATACGAGCAAAAGACACTTGGCGCAGATGAAGAAATTGTTTATAATATAGATACAAAGACCCAGAATATTTTTACCGGCACAGTAAAGAAGGACCTATTGGTGTGGTTAATTGGAGAAACATATAGTATTCACGATGAGGACTTAAATGCTTATATTGATTCTGCTTGGGTAAAAATTGAAGCGGGAGAGACCTATAAAATTTTCCTTTTGCCCAATAGAGCCAGCGTGAAAATAATTAATGCCTCGGAGCAAACTATTAGCCGGGCAGAAATTTGGCAACATAGTGATTTAACCCATTTACAAGTAGGGGTTTTAACAAATATTATGCCTGGCGAAAACAAATTTTTGCGCGTGGACTATGGAAGAAATTATTATTACCAAGTGGAGCTTTATCTTCCCGATGGAACTCATCAGACCTTTGGTAGCCATAATACCATTTTAGATAAAGATCAACAGTTTTTAGTTACATATACATCAGAAAAAAATTAACAGGGAGCACAGATGAAAAAAATAGTCCTTGGTTTGATCCTGATTGCTTGTCTCTTTTCTTTAGAGGCAATTCTTACTCCGGAATATGCAGCTATTCCTTTACAACAGGATACTGAACTGATTTCCGGCACTTTGGCTAATGGATTGAAGTATTACATTATGCCAAATACCAAACCTGAAAAGCGGATTGAACTTCGTCTTTACATTGATGCCGGCAGCATAGTTGAAGATGATGATCAACGCGGATTGGCTCATTTTGTAGAACACATGGCTTTTAATGGCACTAAAAATTTCCCCAGAAGCGAGATGGTAGATTATTTAACCTCCATTGGAATGGGTTATCATAATGGCTTAAACGGTGGAACCAGTTATGATAATACAGTTTACCAATTTAAACTGCCCACTGATGACGAAGCTAAAATGCTAAAAGGAATTTCCATTCTTGCCGATATTGCCTGGCAAGTAAGTTTTGACCGTAGTGAAATTGAACGCGAGCGAGGGGTTATTCAAGAAGAATGGAGATTGGGACAAAGTGCACAGCAAAGAATTGAGGATCAAATAGATAAAGTGCGTTTTGCCGGTTCGCGTTATGCTGAGCGTAATCCCATCGGCACAATTGAAAATCTTAAGACCTTTAAACCCGAGAGCTTAATTCGTTATTATCAGGATTGGTATCGTCCCGATTTAGAGACAGTTGTCATCGTGGGCGATTGTGATCCTAACAAAATTGAACAGCTTGTTAAACAGTATTTTGGGGTTATTCCCAAACGCGAAAATCCGCGTCCCCGGCTTAATTATACGGTTCCTGACAATATTGAACCGCGAGCTGTAACCGTTTTGGATAAAGAACAGCCCTACACAATGCTTAGATGCACTTGGAAAGTTAAATCCACTCCCATCACAAATCTAAGCGCTTTCTATAATGACCTTAGGCAGAATTTGTTTTTCACGATGGTAAATGCGCGTTTGGATGAACTTTGCAATCAACCCAATCCGCCTTTTTCTTATGCCTATATTTATAATCAGAACTGGCTGAAAGGTTTTAATGCCACCGATTGTATTATGTTTGCCAATGAGGGTCAAAGTGAAGATGCCTTTAGAACTTTGATTACAGAATTGGCTCGGGTTCGTCAGCACGGTTTTCAACCTGGCGAATATGAACGAGCCAAACAAATTATGATTAGAGAAGCGGAACAAAGAATAGCAGAGAAAAAAACCAGGGATTCCGAAGACCTAATTTGGGAAATTTTGGATGATACCAGCTCTGGAAATACTTTTTTAAGCCCTGAGGTCTATGAACAAATGTTAAAAGCGCTGATTGATGAGATTGCTTTAAGCGAAGTAAATGAAATAGTTGATGAAGTCATTACTTCCCAAAATCTTACTTTAAGCTTGGCAGGAACAGTGAAAGAAGGCGTAACATATCCCACTAAAGATGATTTACTGAACATTTATCAGCAGGCAGTCGCCCAGAATCTTGAACCCTGGGAAGATATAACCGTAAATGAACCGCTTTTGGAAACCCTTCCTACGCCAGGGAAAATAACCAAAGAAAAGGTTTTCCCTCAATCGGGAATTAAACAATGGGTTCTTTCCAATGGGATAACGGTTTACAGCAAAAAGACCGATTTTAAGGCAGATGAAGTGATGATTCTGGCTCAAAGCACCGGTGGAAAAGCAAAATTGAAACCGGAAAATTACCACGCAGCCGATTTACTTTCCCAATATTTTGATGTTTCTGGCTTTGGAAACTTTGATGGAAATGCCTTGAAGAAAGCAATGGCAGGTAAAATTGCTTTTGTTTTTCCCACTCTGTCCAATTATTCCGAAGGTTGGAGAGGCAGTTGTTCCCCCCGCGATATGGAATTGCTTTTCCAAATGCTCTATCAATATAATATGTCTCCGCGTTTTAACGAAGAGGCATTTTCGGCTGCCGTCGCCACTATGAAAACCTGGACGCAGAATTATTTTCTTGATCCCACCAATGCTTTCTTTGATACTTTGGATGTGCTGATATACAATAATCATCCCTTAAAAAGAAATCTATATCCGGAAGATCTGGATAAAATTACTCTGAAACAAGTGGAAGATGTTTTTCACGAGAGGTTTGGCGATTATTCCGATTTCACTTTTTATGTGGTTGGTAATTTTGAAGAAGACCAGCTAAAGGACTATTGTAAAACATATCTGGCTAATTTACCTGCCCAAGGACGCCATGAAAAACGCCGCGATGTTGGCATTAAATCTTTTGCTGGTAAAAAGGAAATTATTTTTAAGAAAGGCACAGACCGCAGTTTTGTATCCAATGTTACAGTCGGCAAAGCATCTTATTCGGCTCAAAACATTGTTAATACAAATGCGTTGATGATTTTGGCAAATGACAAATTACGCGAAAATGTCCGCGAAAATAGAAGCGGCGTATATGTTATCGCTGTTTGGAATAGCTTTGATTATCTCCCCAAATTAAGTTCTGTAACTCAAACCTGGATGGGTTGCGATCCCGAAAGAGCCAAGGAATTGAATGCAGCCACTTTTGCAACTCTGGATAGTTTGAAAAAGGGACTTTTTACCGATAAATATATTGAATCCAGCAAAACCACTCTGCATAAGACCTACGAGGAAAATATCAGCACCAATAGATACTGGATTAGTAATATGAGTGAGAATATTTCGCATAACTTGCCCATCGATTGCTTTCTGAATTATCCTTCTCTTTATGATAAAGTGAATAAACAGGCAATCACCAAGGCAGCCAAACAATATTTCGGCTTTGATAAATCCTGCCTCTCCGTGTATATGTTGCCAGAATAAAAGGTAGCTAACAATTATATATGGGTTTCTCGCCGAGTCCACGGAAAAGATGTTTTTCCCCAATAACGCAGATTTTATTTTAGGGATAATGCAATGAGTTATATTCCCAGCGGGACGGCGGATATTGATAACGGTATTTTAACAAAATGAGAACTTACATAATGCCAAATTTAGTTTCCAAGGGTGTACCAAGCAAGAATAAAAGGCAGAAGAATCTCTTGCTTGGGTAGCCAGCATTATCATCTAATGCTTCAGTAACAAATCAGTAACGACCAAGTAACGAAGTAACGACAGTGTTACGGCAGTGTTACTTGGTCGTTAAAGAAGCCACTGTGTTTAAAACAATTAGCCAATGCTTAATATCTGAAATGTAAGACAATAAATTGGCAATTTATTTCTGCCACCTAATTATGCCCAACAGATATAGGAAATGCGGACTTCGGATGGGGATGGGAAAAAACAAGATAGTTTGCGAATTAGGGAAGAAGCGAATAAATTTTCTTGACAGTTATTGGCATAATAAAAAATAATAAAAGCAAAAGAAATTAGGATACTTTATGAAAAGCTGGAATATACTTCTGATAATACTAATGGTAGTTTTATGCGGAACTGCTGATGCCCAAATTGCCCAGATTGTAGATTTTTTTGTCCCGCAGAATGTTCCGGCAACTACTCAGGAATCTTTTGTCCGCTATATGAGAGGTGGATATTTAACCTCCGGAACTTATTACCAATATTTGACGCCGGAAAAGGGATTTGACCATATTGAATCTGCTTCTATAGTCCTTTTACATTACTCTTGGTCAAAATTTGCTTCCCAAACTGTCCCCAAAGCATTGCCTATGGTCACTTTTGGTATTTTGGACAATGTATCTACGATTCAGGGTTCTTTTAACGGAGACCTGAAAAATTCCTATTTTATAGACCTGGCATCCTTATCGGGAAGTTATACCATTCCCCTCTTAAATTATGGAGCTTATGCTAATGCTGGCATAAAAGCTGCCGCTACTTATGATGCTCCTTTCGCTGATAAATTAACTGCTTTGGGCGTGGAACATTTGTTTGTTAAATCCATTGAATACGAATATGATGCCGATAATTATGCAAATCGGGTAACCAAAATCAATCAACCCGAGCCCTATATACATTTTTCCGCTGAGGCATCTGCCCGTTTGGGTGTAAGAATATATAACAATTGGTTTATAGCTTTGGCTTTGGGTGTGAGACAAACACCCGAAGTGAAAGGCAGATGGTTCAGCAAAGATAAAGTGGATGATTGGCTGGCAGGAGATGCTTATTACGAAACTGATTGGGAATATGAACAGACCATAGATAAATCCCTGCCGAAAAAAGTTTTTTTGACTGATGGAACCGATATGTTCATTCAGCTGAGCATAAGCCCGTTTTATTGATAGATGGTAACTTTGGATGGAGGAATACTTTAAGGGGAAAAGAGGATATAATGCAGAATGAAGAAAAAAGCATAGGAATTTTTAGAGGTCTCTCGGATGAGACGGTGGATGAATTAACCCAAAATCTGGAAAGAATAAAATTTAAAAAAGGCAAGGCAATCATCACTGAACACTCCTGGGGAGATAATCTCTTTTTTATTTGCCAAGGCAAAGTAGAAATAAATAAGGGCTTGAATAATCCCGAAACACCTTTTGCTCAACTCTCAATTTTGCAAGCGGGTGAATTTTTTGGTGAAATGGGTATTATTGAAGACAGCCCTCGCTCTGCAAGCGTGGTGGCTCTGGAAGATGTAGAATTAATGGTTATCCCGCGCGAAACATTCAACAATATGCTCTTTTCTTATCCCGTGATGATGTTGAATTTGGTTAGAACAATTTCCGGTCGTTTACGCAATACCAATGAGCGGTTTGTGGAAATGATGGATGAGATGATTCAAAAGAACCGTCTAATGGCAATCGGTTTAGCTGCCAGCAAAATTATTCACGATATAAAAACGCCTTTAACGGTCATCGTGTTAACTGCCCAGGTTTTGGAAAGTATTTTTCCCGAAGGGGGAGAATTTACCGAAAATATAGTTAAACAGACCAAACTTATAGAACAACTGGTCCATGAAATTTTGGATTTTGCCAGAGGGACTGAAACGCCGCCTTTGGTTCAAAATATAGACCTGGATGCTTTTTTGCTGGAGTTTCAAGAAATGTTTTTGCCGTCTTTAAGAGGACGCAACATTAGCTTGGTGATAGAAAATAAAGTTCAAGGTTTTGTGCATTTTGACGAGGGAAAAATTCGCCGAGTGTTGATAAACTTAATCAAAAATGCCTCCGAAGCGATTACGGGAGAAGGAGAAATTAAAATCACTTGCAGCATTTCGTCCAGTTGGTTACAAATTTCTGTGATAGATAACGGACCCGGTGTTTCCAAAAAAGTGCAGGAAGAACTCTTTCAACCGTTCATCACGGCTGGGAAAAGCCATGGAACTGGTTTGGGCTTGGCAATTTGTAAAAAATTGGTGCAAGAACATAAAGGTCGCTTAGAATATATTCCGGTGGAACCACATGGAAGTAGATTTGATGTGCGGATTCCGCAAAATGCCAAATAATGCTTGTCAAAAAAGCAGCTATATATTTTTTGGTTAAAAAACATAAATATCGGGAAGTGAAATATGTCAAAAGTGTGTGATATATGTGGAAAAACAGCTCAGGTAGGTAATCATCGCAGCCATGCCTTGAATGCCACTAAGCGTAGATTCTATCCAAATTTGCATAAGGTTCGGATAGAAATTGAAAATGGAACTAAATTCGTTAAAATATGCAGTTCCTGTTTGAAAGCGAACAAAGTGAGAAAAGCCATATAAGCGTAAATAGTTCTTTCGGTTTTGCAGCCAGGAACTGTGAAGATAAAAAATAAATCTTTTTTCGGGAATTTTGGTTTTCAGGATTCCCGTTTTTTTACTTATAATGATTGATAAAATGGGGGATATATGTTAATTGAGGCAATTCAAAGCCAAGTTGAACAAAGCTCCGCGGTGCTGGAAAATGTCCGCTCCGAAATTGCCAAAGTGATAGTTGGTCAGCAGGAAATTTTAAACCGTTTGCTGATCGGAATTCTTGCCAATGGTCACATTTTAATTGAAGGTGTTCCCGGTTTGGCAAAGACGCTTATTATATCATCCTTGGCTTCAGTTTTTGATGCCACTTATTCTCGCATTCAATTTACACCTGATTTGTTACCCGCAGATATAACAGGCACAATGATTTACAATCCTAAAAGCAGTGAATTCAGCGTAAAGAAAGGTCCCATATTTGCCAATTTTATTTTGGCTGATGAAATTAACCGTGCTCCTTCTAAAGTTCAATCTGCCCTGTTGGAAGCAATGCAGGAAAGGCAAGTTACCTTGGGTGACAACACTTTTTCTTTACCCAATCCCTTTTTTGTGATGGCAACCCAAAATCCGATTGAACAAGAGGGAACTTATCCTCTTCCGGAAGCTCAGATAGATAGATTTTTTATGAAGCTGAAAATAAAGTATCCAAATTACGACGAAGAAAAGCAAATTTTGGATAGAATGGTGAATGAACAACCAATTCTTCTTAATAAAGTGCTAAGCCCTTCTGATATTGAAAATATGCGTAATGTGATGTCCATAGTTTATATGGAAGAAAAATTGAAGGACTATGTATTGCACTTGATAAATGCCACTCGTCATCCTGAACGCTATCCTCGCTTGAATGATTTGAAGGGATTAATAGAATTTGGCGCATCACCCAGAGCAACAATTTATTTGGCAAGAGCGGCGAAAGCCAATGCTTATATATCTGGTCGGGCTTATGTTATCCCTGACGATATAAAAGCTATTGCCAGAGATGTTTTAAGGCATCGGATAATTCTTTCTTATGAGGCAGAAGCCGAAGAACTGACTACCGAAGATATAATCAACCGAATTTTGGATGAAATAGAAGTCCCATAAAGATATAATCTGCTTATGTTTACCCAAAGTGTTTCCGATATCCTGAAAAAGATTCGCAGGATCGAAATTCGGACGCGAAATCCCGTTGCCGAAATGTTCAGAGGAGAATATCACAGTAGGTTTAAGGGTCAGGGTTTGGAATTTTCGGAAGTGCGAGAATATCAACCCGGCGATAATTATAGAGATATTGACTGGAATGTTTCTGCGCGTTTGGGTCAGCTTTATACTAAAAAATACACCGAAACCAGAGAACTGAGAGTGGTTTTTTTGGTGGATATAAGTGCCTCCCAAGAATTTGGCACTCGCAGTATGATAAAAAGAGAACGCATAGCTGAATTGGTTGCCGCTTTGGCTTTTTCGGCAGTTGCCAATCAGGATTTGGCAGGTCTGATTCTTTTTTCGGACAATGTAGAACATTTTTTGCCTCCTCGCAAAGGGCATAATAATGCTTTGGAGATATTAAGAGAAGTTCTCTATTATGAGCCGAAAAGCAAAAAGACATCTATCCAATCTGCCTGCGAATATGCTCATAAAATGCTCAAAAAACGCTGTATCATTTTTATCATATCCGATTGGATTGATTCAGGTTATGAACACTCACTCAAAATTTTGGCAACCAAGAATGATGTAATCGCACTCAGAATTCTGGATGATAGTGAGCTAAAATTACCCACTGCAGGCATTTTATCCTTAAAGGATCCGGAAACGGGAGAAGAGGTCTGGATCAATAGTTCCGACCCCAAATTAGTTAAGGCCTACGAAGAAGTGGTGAAAAAAGAGCAAAACGATTTAGAGGAATATTTTCGCAAATGTAAGTGCGATTATCAGTTAATTCGGACTTCGGACTCCTATATCACTTCTTTAAGGAAATTCTTCGCCCTAAGGGAAAAGAAAAGATGAACAGAAGCATAATTTTCACTTTGCTGCTTTTCTGTCTATTTCCCGTTTTGACCTGGAGTATTTTACAGCAAGAATTGCAGGGAGCCGATAGCTTAAAAGTTGGCACTCCTTTTCTGTTTCAAATAACTTCCGATTTTGCCATTAAGAATGTATCCATCCCAGATACTTTAGATGACTTTGCTATTCTGGATAGCAAACGGGATAAAAATAACAGCAACATTTGGAAAATAAAAATCGCTCCCTTAAAAACAGGCGCTCTTTCCTTTCCACCCATAGCAATTAACCCCGTTGACAGTAGTGTAACCTCTGTTTACACTGATGGTTTCAGGGTCTATGTTCTTTCTGTTTTAGCAGAAGGTGATACTCTTTTACGCGATATCAAGCCAATGCAAAAATATCCTCTTCAGTTACCGCTTTGGGTTTATATTGCATTACTTATTGTAGCTTTGATTCTGGCTTTTTATCTTTGGCTGAAGAGGCCCCGAAAACCTAAACGAGAATATATTGCCCAAACAGAAACTAAACAACCGGTTTTGCCCGCTTGGCAAAAAGCACTAAAGGCACTGGATGAACTAATTAAAGAGGATTTGCCTACCAAGGGAGAGGTGGTTTTATACCATTTTCGCCTCTCCAATATTTTGCGATCCTTTTTGGAAGAAAATTATCATATCCCTGCTTTGGAAATGACCGGAAATGAAATCGCCAATATTCTAAATAAATATAACATACCTTCTGCTAAAGAGATAAGGAATTTTTTAAATTATAGTGATCTGGTAAAATTTGCCAAGCGAGAACCCTCTACGGCGGAAATGGAAGAAAAAACCCTGTGGCTGAAAAATTACCTGATCAGTTTTGTAGGCAAAACGCAAGAGGAAAAGAATGCTTAAATTCGGTCATCCCTGGTTGCTTTTTCTGCTCTTTCTCATTCCTTTATATCTAATTTGGGAGTTAATCTGTAATAACAGACGCAGAAACTATCTTCCTCATTCGAGAGTGAAGCAACTAAAGATTTTAGCGCACAAACAATTTCCCTATCGTTATCTGTTTCCCGTTTTGCGTTCTCTTATTTTGTTTTTTTTAATCATTGCCATTGCTGAACCCCGTTGGGGAACAAAATCTCGTGATTTAAGTAACAAGGGTGTGGATATCGTTATGGCAATTGATATTAGCGGATCAATGTTAGCTATGGATTTTGCCCCTCAGAATCGTTTAAGTGCAGCGGTAAGCGTAGCTGAGGACTTTGTAAAAAGGCGTCCCAATGATAGATTTGGTTTGGTAGCTTTTTCTGAATATGCTTTAACACAGGTTCCGCTTACTTTTGACCATCTGGCTATGCTGAATTCGCTAAATAATTTGAAAGTTAATGAAGAAGCGTCGGCAACGGCACTTGGGATGGGTTTGGCAAAAGCAGTTGCCCGCTTAAAAAATAGCACCGCCAAAAGTAGAGTGATTATTTTAATCACGGATGGAGTTAGCAATACAGGCGAAATTGATCCTTTAACGGCAGCTGAAATGGCTAAGGAATTGGGCATAAAAGTATATCCCATAGGTGTAGGAAGTAAGGGTTTAGTGCCTTTTCCCTATTCTGATCCTATCTTTGGAAACCGCTACATAAAAACTATCATTGATCTGGATATGGATACTCTAAATAAAATTGCCTCCACCACAGGAACGGGAAAAGCGGCTTTAGCCACTGATGCCAAGGGTCTTACCGATATTATGGATAAAATTGATCGCCTGGAGAAAACCCGCTTTACAACTCAATTCCGTTATAATTATAGTGAGCAATTTATGCCTTTTTTATGGCTGGCGTTTGCTTTTCTGATTATTGAACTATTGCTTAAAATAGTTATTTTACCTGTTTTACCGGATCAATTATGAATATCGCCAATCCCTATTTCTTAGTTCTATCGGTAATCTGCCTGATCTTTTTTATTCTCTTGTTTAGAAGGGAAAGATATTTACAACGCCGCTTTAATAAATATGCAGAAGCACATTTGAGGGAGCATTACTATAATTCTCAATCTCCCTTCTGGATTGGTTTCAAGTTATTTTTGGTCATTCTGGCTTTGGCATCCGTAATTGTAGCTTTGGCAAGACCAGAGTGGGATTATGAAAAAAAGGACTTGCAAAGTAGTGGAATGGACATTATCTTTGCTATAGATGTTTCTAAAAGTATGGATGCCACGGATATGATGCCAAGTAGATTACTAAGAGCCATTTTACAGATTGGCAGCTTTTTGGAGCAGATCAAAACAGATAGAATTGGCATTATTGCCTTTGCTGGAACGGCAACTTTAGAATGTCCTTTAACTGATGATTACGAGGCGGTCAAAATTGTGCTAAATGGTTTGAACAGTAACAGCGTAGAAATTCCGGGAACCAATATTGGCAGCGCACTAAATATGGCTGCCACCGCTTTTCCTGAGGGCTCAAAATCCAATACTTTGATTTTGATTTCGGATGGCGAAGACCTTGAAAATTCTGCTTTACGCAAAGCCAAAGAACTTAAAACCAAAGGCATAAGAGTTTACACAATGGGAGTTGGAAGCCCTGAAGGCACCCTTATTCGTAATCCGGAAACGGGAGAAGAAGTGCAAAGTAAATTAGATGAAAAGACCTTACAAGAAATCGCCCGCATAACCGATGGAGAATATTATCGCGTTACTCCTGGGGGTGAAGAAATTCAGCTGATTTTAAAACGCATCTATGAAAGCGAAAGTTCACGCAGAGGCAGAAAAGTATCCCTACTTAAAGCACAGTATTATCTTTTTGGAATCTTAGCTCTCATTTTTCTGGAAATTGAAACACTGATAAACCCAGGAAAAAGAAAAAAGGGCTTGCTGGCAGCGGAGCATAGTAATGAATGATTTTATAGCCGGAAAATGCCCAGTCGGCACAAAAATAATGAAATTAACGACAGAGGCATAGAACAATGACTAATAAATTGCGCCGGATAATTTTACTCGCTGTGGCAATCATTGTCTTATTACTGTTATTGGAAATTTTATTACAACCCAAAGCACTGCGTCAGACCTTTGCCGATACCTTTTATAAAGCCAAAAATTATAAACAAGCAGAGAAGTTATTACGCAAAAATACCATAAAAAACGACGCCACCGCTTTTTCTAACTTAGGTAAATGTCTTTATAAGCAAAACCAATATCCGGAAGCGGACTCTGCCATTTCTCTGGCTTTGGAGAAAACAAAGAATAAAAAAGACCTACTTTACGATCGTGGAAACACTGCTTTTCAACAAAAAGAATATCAAAAAGCATTGGACGACTATAAAGAGGCACTGCTTTTAAATCCCAATGATGAGGATTTGCGGGCAAATTATGAACTAACTTTACGCAAAATACAAAAACAACCCACTCCTCAACCGCAAGTAACCCAAAATAAAAACAATCAGAAAGAAGAAGAAATCCGCAATATTCTAAAAGGTCTGGATAATAAAGAAAGCACGGATAGACAGCAACAAAAATCCAATCAAAGCTCCAAAACCGATAAATGGTGGTAATTTGAAAAAAATAATATTGTTGTTTATGTTCCTTCCGCTTCTTTTAAATGCTTTGAAAGTTGATGTAGCGGTGAATAAAAATGTAATCACTACAGGCGAGCAATTGGAGCTAACTTTAAAGATATCAGATAATAACAGAATTAAAGTTGTGGAACCAACTCCTCCTTCCATTCCACTTTTCAGTTTTCGCAATGTAACAAGTTCTTCCAATAGTTCCGTAGTTTTGGAAGGCACCAAATTAATTTCTGACTTTTCAGAGACCTTTCGCTTTATCTATATTCCGCTCAAAACAGGAAAAACTACCATACCTGCATTTAAAGTAAAAGTAGATGGACGCTATTATTCCACCCGGGAAATTGGCGTTGAAGTTATTAAAGGAATTGCCAAACAGCCCAGCCAAAGTTCACCTCCCGTTCAGGGTTTTGGTTCTTTTGGTTTTGATGAACCAGATTATTGGGATGACAGAGATGAATGGTCTGGCAATACTTTTTTGGTTGCTTTACCACAAAGCCAAACCATTTATCGTGGTTTTCCCGCCATCGTTTCTTACTATCTTTATACCGATGAAATGGTTAGCTCTTTCAATTTGGAGAATGAAATTGATTCCGATGGCTATGGCAAAAGCACTTATGAACAACCCACGGCACTAAATTATGAAGATGTAAGCTGGAATGGCAAAAAGTATAAACGCGCTTTAATAAAAAAATTGGCTATCATTCCCAATAAAGAAGGTAGGTTACAAGCACCTATTTTAGAGGGTTCAGCTCGTCTTTACAGTTTTGGCTACTTAAATAAAAACCTGCGTAGTGAGGGAGGCATCCTAAATGTTCTGCCTTTACCGGCAAACAATGTTCCATCAGCTTTTGGGGGAGCGGTAGGCAATTTTAACCTTAGCCATTCTCTTTCTCGCCAAAAATTATCTTTGGGGGAAACCATCACCTTCACTTTAAAAATTGAGGGCAGGGGTAATTTTAATCAGTTTTCCGCACCTCAATTTGTTTCCGGAAAAGGTTTTCAGGTTTCCAGTCCGATGGTCATTGACAATTTGAAAGCCGGCATTGAAGGCATCAGAACCTATTATTACACTTTGATTCCTCAGGATAAAGGGGTTTATGAACTTCCTGATTTAACTTTTGCTTGGTTAGATAATGAGCGTGGCGTTTATAAAGTATATCACAGTCCCAGAGAAAAAATAGAGGTCTCTTCCGCCAATGTGCTAAATTATTTCAGCCGTTTTAAGCAATCGCTCAGTCCCAAATCGATGCTGCCCAAAGTAATCCGCCCCACTTATCCGGCATACATTCCTTATGTTCAACGCTTATGGTATTGGGTTTTGGCGTTTTTAATAATCGGCTCCACAATGTTTATGGCTTTTTTTGCCTTGGAACATAAAATGAAAAGAGACAATCCTGAACGCTATGCTTCTTTAAAAGCGGAAAAAGTTCTTTTACGATATTTGAAACCAGCCACGGAAGCTGCCCGTAATAATTCTACGGATTTTTATCTTTTGGCGGAAAAGGCATTATTTGAATATCTTGCTTCCAAATATAAACTCTCCAATCGCCTTTCCAACAGCGAAAAATTGCAAGCGTTAAGCGAGAAAAATATTCCGGACTGGTTGCTGCAAGAAGTTCAACTATTTTTGGAACATAGCCAGGCAGCCAGATTTATGCCAGAGACAGATAGAGTGGAAAATTTGGCAGAAGATCTCACTCGCATTCGCCAGATTTTTACGGGTTTCAGTCGCCTGGGCAAATTTAACAATAATAGGAAAAGAAATGTTTGAACAAGTTCATCGGAGAATACTTTCCTTCCGCCAAGATATTGATAGGCATAAACATAATTTTGGTAAATTACAACTGCTCTGTATCTTAGCTATAGTTATCTTTTGCCAGATTGGATATGCCCAAACCGATTCATTGCAAACAGGGAAATTAACCAATTCCGGAACGCTATCTCAATTGCCAGATTCCTTGGATAAAGCAATGAAAGAAGCGGAACAAAAAAAGAATGCCGATCTATTTTATAATTTGGGAGTGGACTTCTTTTCCCGCGGAGAAATCGGAATGGCTAATCTATACTTTTTAAAGGCATTAAACATTAATTCCGCCCACCCCCAGGCAAGAGCTAATCTGGAGCTTTCCATTCATTATAGTCCGGACGCCAAATTATATCCTGAACGCCTTTTTTTGGTGCAGGTTCTTTATAAAGTGATCAATTTCTTTTCCGTGAATCGCCTGGCTATTATGGGGCTTGTTTTTTTGTTGCTTTCGGCAATTGCGCTTTGTTGGCTGCTTTTTTATAATCCCAAAAAAGAAAGAGCTTTGCCCATCTTAACTTTAGCTTTGTGCGGAATTATCTGCCTTGCCTCTTATATTTCTCTGGGAATTAAACTGCAATATCAGAAGCATAACCCCAATGCAGTGGTAATCGTTAATCAAACCGAACTTCTTTCACCTACGAGCAATAATATTATTCAGACGGTTCATTCAGGTTTAATTGTAAAACTGGTGCAAAGTGAAAACAACCATTTTTTAGTTCATCTGCCAAACGGTCAGTTGGGTCGCCTTAAAAAAGACGCCCTCAAAACGGTTATCTGAAGAATATTTTCCCAAAAATGCTCAGCTTGCCAGCGCAATTACTTTTGCCGTGAAATACGCCCAATCCAAGACACTATGCCCAATTCTCGCTTAATTACCTGTGATAGAGTTACCGTGCCGCTGCTTGGCATTTTCCCCATTAGCCCCACCACAACCCCACGATAGGTATGTAGGCAAGCTACAGTAAATTTGCAGCCAATGGGTGGAAACAAAATTCTCTCTTGTCTGGGTAATTTCTCTGCAATAATAAAAAAATTGTAAGCAAGAAAGCCCTTTAGAGGTAGGGGCTTCTCACTTACAACTTCTCTTATTGCAGGCACAATAAGCTCTAAAACCACCGCTCACATAGGTTTAGAAACTATGTAAACATACGGTTGAGCTTAGCCGGAAAGCATATCTAATGGTTATTTTTCTTCTTGCGGCTCAAAATCTTCTGGAACTTTGCCTTCTAAACTATCAATCATAAACTGAGCCGATTCATTTAAATCGCCGGTAGGATATTTCTGCAAAAAATCTTTGAAAAGCTGCAGAGCCAGGTCTGTTTGTTTCATTTCTTCGGCAATGAGAAATGCTTTCATAAAAGATGCTTTATAATCATCGGTCTTATTATTATAATACTTTATAATTTGGTCATAATAAGTAATGGCATCTTTGAAATTGCGTTGTCTGGCTGCATTATCAGCTTGATCGAATAGTTCTTCCGCACTCATTGTAAGAGTGAGACGCTCAGGGTATTTTTTCAGATGAAATTCCTTAAATAATGAATCGGTGACTTCCCCTTGTTTCGTTTTACTTTTCTCGGATTTAATCAGTCCATAAATACGAGGTCCCGCTTCCTGTTTACTTTTATAGACCTTGGGGGTTTCCTTGATGGTGCGGAAAAAGACAATATCTCCTCTGGCAGATTTAAAAACGGGGCTAAGATAACCAACGGGATTATTCCAAACCATATTGGAGAAATCAGCATCCTGTCCAATACCGGTAATGATGCCGTTTTTATATTGATAATCCAAAATGGCGTTAGCCGGCTTGAGGGAATATTTCTTGATTAAATCCTGCATTGCCTTTTCATTATTTTTCTTATATGCCTTTTTGTATTTTTTCCATACCTTGTCCGCTACTTTTTTATTATCAAAAAAGAGAACTTCAAGGGTGCGATATTCGGGAGTGGCATATTGTTCTTTATCTTGTTCATAGCGTTGGGCAATCTCGTCGTCACTAACTTCGATAGCGTCGGCAACAAGTTTTTCAAATGCCCCGCGCAAAATATAAGAGCGCTTTGCTTGAATGAAATCAGCATTATCCGCAAAATATTTTTCATAGCCCAAAGATTTTGCTTCAATGAACATAAGGTCTTGCATCAGTTCCTGAGAAATGAGTAAATTGATGCCTCCCCCCTTAGTTACGAACATCTGTTCTTGAGGAGAAAGTTTGTCGTATATCTGTAGTAATTGTTTCACGGTAATTTGTAAATCGGGTCGCGCGGCATTTACTACTATTTTATCCATTAAGGCATTATTGTTGTTGCGCTTTTCAGGTGCTAAAACGATGGCATTTACGGTAGTGGTGTCGATGACAACCGCATATTTCGCTTTCAAATTTTCCGTTATGGAATTTAACAATTCCTTCTCTTTCAGGGGACGCAAACGCTGTTCAATTTCAGGTTTTACTTCTGTAAAATCTTTTTGATATCCTTCCACCCTATCCACAATGCGGAAAATATGCCAACCATTTGTTGTATTGATGGGACCGATAAAAGAAAGAGTATCCACTGTAGCGTTGCGAATTAAATTTTCCAATTCTGCATCATTACCGACGCCAGGAATATTTCCATTCAAACGAATGTTCTTAATTCTGCCTTTCAAACCCTTGGCATAAGTATTTTGGTTGTATTTATCTGAAATCGCGGCAAAAGAAGCGCCCTTTTTAAGTTCCGCTAATGCCTTGCGTGCTTCCGTTTCATTTTCAGCTTGAATATAATCAATAGTAATATTGGGATTTTGATAAAATTGCGCCAAATTCTGATCGTAATAGGCACGCAGGTCTTCATCCGTAAGAACAATTAAATCAGATACATTGCGTTTATAATATTCCTGCACATAAAAACGCTTTTCAATGCCGGCAATGCGTTCCAAAACAGTAGGATCATTTTCCAAACCCATTTGCTGAGCTTTCTTGAAAAATACCTCTTCCATTGCCATTGCATTCAAGACCTCTGTCTGACCTTCAACTGTTTTATACCTTGCTTGATATTGTGGAGGTAAACTGGATATTTTGTCATTTAAATCTTTGCGGGTGATAACTCCCCCGTCATATTCGGCAAGAATGTCGGAATCATTAATACGCCTGTCACTATTGACAGAAACAGGTACATTTTCAGCTGCTAATAACAGAAAACTACTTATTAGCAATAACAGCCCAAGGCAAAAATGTAAAGGATGGGACATTTTATGCTCCTTAATTCTGAACTTGTGATTTTGATTAAAAGACAAAAAAATGAAACTGGTGATTAGGTCAAGTGATTTATCGTTTACATACGGCGCTGACGCTACAGTGAGAAAAAATTACTGATAGGATAACTAATCCTCCCGGTATAAATAAGGCATTGAATTAACCCAAATGCACTTTATTACATTGTGTATTAAGTAACAATCTGGAAATTTCAAATTATAATGCAAGTATGATGGTGGACTAAGAAGAAAACCCAAACTATTTTATCAATAGCCCTGCATTTTTATAACTGCATAAGTATCTACAAGTTACGGAGAGTTTTCGCTATTCATTATGCGTTTTTATTCTCCCCAAACTCGATTATTTTTATTTTTAGCTGAGATTTTGGCACGCATTGTGCATATATAATCAAATAAAAAAATCAATCCTGTAGGAGGATACAAAAATGCTCAGGAAACTGAAAAACCAAAAGGGTTTTACCCTGATTGAAATCTTAGTGGTGGTTATTATTGTAGCCATTCTGGCGGCTTTAGCCGTTCCTCGTTATTTACGATATGTGGAAAAATCTCGTAGCACGGAAGCTCAAACTGCTATAAACACTATTCGCAAGACCTACGATATTTATATGCAAACCAATGGAACAACTGAAGGATTCACGATTGAGCTGGCTCTGAAAGAAGCTAATCTGGGTGAAAGCACTATTAAAAATTGGAAATTTGAAGTTGTCGGTAATCCCCCCAAGAAGTATATTGCCACTTCTACTCAGGACTTTGCAGGCGGTGAAGGAAAGCAGGTTTGGTATGATGTTGAAGATGCCAAATTCCATGGTTATGGTATAGATACATGGACTAATCCAGACACCGGAGGAATGGAGACCGACTAATTATCGGGAGGATATTAAATTGACAATTCATGAATTATTACGCTTTACAGCAGAAGCTGGAGCATCAGATCTTCATATTGCCTCTGGCGCACATCCTATGGTGCGTGTTAATGGCCGTATGAAAAAATTAAATCTTCCCATCCAAAGCCCGGAAGAGGTAGAAACCCTTGTTTATGGAGTGATGAATGAATCACAACAAGCACTCTTTAAAAAGAATTTGGAGATTGACTTTTCTACAAAACTAAGTAACGATGTCCGATTCAGGGTTAATGCTTTCCATCAAATTAATGGTGTATCCTGTGCCTTTCGTGTAATTCCAAACGAAATTAAAACTTACGATGAATTGCACCTGCCCGATATTCTAAAACGGTTAACAATGAAGGAAAAAGGGCTTATTTTGGTTACGGGACCTACGGGCAGCGGAAAATCTACAACTTTGGCTACGATGATTGATTCCATTAACGACAGCCGTAATTGCCATATTATAACCGTTGAAGACCCGATTGAATTTGTGCATCGCAGTAAAAACAGTTTAATAAATCAGCGCGAACTGGGACATGATACTTGGAGCTTTACTGCTGCTTTGCGTAGTGCTCTGCGTGAAGATCCGGATGTAATTTTGGTTGGTGAAATGCGTGATTTGGAAACGGTGTCTTTGGCGTTGACAGCTGCCGAAACAGGTCATCTGGTTTTTGCCACATTGCATACTGGAAGTTGTACGAAATCCATTGACCGTATCATAGATATGTTTCCTAAAGAACAACAACAACAGGTTCGGTCTATGCTTTCTGAATCGCTCGAAGCGGTTATCGCTCAAACTCTTTTACCTACAAAAGATGGTAAAGGTCGTGTTCCTTCCGTGGAAATAATGATAGCTAACGCTGCAGTTCGCAATTTGATTCGAGAAGAAAAGACCTATCAGATTCCCTCCGTTATTCAAGCAAGTACAAAGGAAGGTATGCAAACCAGAGATCAGTCCTTGTATAACTTGGTAATGAACAATTTGATCGAACGGACAATTGCGGAAGAATTTGCTGATAATCCTAAACAATTTGCTACCGGAGCAGGTTTTTAGGAATGAAGAAAGATATTCATACCCTACCTGAGGACAAAAAAACGAAAAGGACAAAACCTTTATTCAGCGTTCTGCGTTCTCAGGAAGGGTATAGTTTGGCTGAACTTCTGATTGTGGCAATCGTTATAGCGGTTATGGTTCTTACTATCTATATAGGAATAGAATTCGCTGAGAAACAAATTACGCGTGACTACAGACAAAGAATAGCTACTTTTATATTGACGGGAGAGCTGGAAAAGCAATATACACTCTATATGAAAGAAGGTACTTTCCATACCTTCAAAGATGTTCCTGTAATAATAGATCAGACAAAAGAGATGACAATAACTGGTAGAATGTATGTGACTGCCCAAAAGGAAGAAGAGTATTATTTGAATAATACTTATGGATTTTATTATGTAATCGGAGAAGTCCGTTGGGTGGATCCAGTTACCGAGAAAGAACATTATGTGCGTATGCGCGAAGATTTTTATAATTAGAGTATAATATGAAATGCTCTTTACTCAATGAAAAAGGGTTTACCCTCTTTGAAACGATAGCTGTTATCGTTATTTCCACTATATTGATGGTAGTGGCAACAATGGGAATAGGTATATTTTTCCGAAAATATCAAGAACTGAACGCTTATGTAGATTTACAAAAAGATTCAGCTGCCTTCCTAAATATACTGAAATACGGTTATCATATTGGATCTCGTTCATCAGATATTGAATTTGAAGGAGTTACAAGTGCCAAGCAACTCACTTTAATAAATATGACTACAATTCCAGGAGTGAGCAAAGGTATTCAAATTACTCCGCCTCTTACCAATCAATATCCGGATGATTATGTAAAGTACTATTTGCATGATGGTGTAATCAAAATGGATTACAGGCACCATGGTACAGATTCTCCTTCCGCCATAACTATCTTTCCCCAAGCGGGTTCGAAAGATAAAGTAATTATTGAAGATTTTTTAATTAGTGATGCTAATGCCAATAATGCAATTTTTCAATATATGACAAATGAGAATCTCTGTGTAATCAATGTTGAGCTTAAAACTAAGGTGCAAATTCGGGAGAATGAGTTCCGAAGTGTCCATTTTAAAACTACGATGGCTATGAAAAATATGGAAAGGCCGTCGTCGCCGTAAACCCAAGGAGGTTAATTATGAAGAACATCCTTAAAAATCAAAGCGGTAATGTCGCCATTGCTATGTTACTTGTGGTTATTGGTGCTATGAGCGGACTTACTATGTCCAGCTTGGCTATGCGAGATGTTATAGCTACTAATTCTGAACTGGAAGATGTTCAGAGCACTCATTTATTAAGATCTGAAGCAGGTAGAGGCCAGGCATATCTGGAAGTAGCAGCAAAAAGAGATCCTGAAATTATGGGTGGAATTAGAACTCCCGTAAGGAAGGTTTCCGTCAGTGGCAGCCATTACCTAAAAACATACACTATGCAATCAGTTGCCAAAAAGGTCTATAAGGAATCTGAGGAAAATGTTGTAGAAGTAGGGGGCGTTATGCAAGGCAGTTTTACAGGCGAAAGCTCTACTTATTATCAAATAAGTTCTTTAGTTGAAGGAAGAACAGGTTCCTCGGATGTTTATTATGGAAGAAAAAACTTATCTCTTACTCGCAAATATGGTGAACTTTCCTTAGTCCAAGATACAGGGCCTGTATTTATGTATTTTACTGATAGTGATTTATCACCCAATGACACTAATGTATATTTCTATGGCTATGATGTTATAAACGGACCAGTTCACAGTAATACCGATATCCAGATCAAACAGGCAGGAGGCGGTAATAATAATGGATGGCCTACCTTTTTGGCAATCGTAACTACATCAGGTGAAGTTGTTTCAACTCCTGCCACATATCCCCGCGACACCATATTTAGAGGTGGACTAATTGAACATTACGATGAATATGATTTCCCTGAAAATATGGTTGAAATTAGGTCTCTTGGAGATAGAGTTGGATCAGCATGGGGTGAAGATCAAATCTTGATGCTCACTTTAGATGGATATCAGGCAGACGGGTGGCAGGGTCAAATCATTCCCTCTCGGAAACAATTGCCTATGTATCCTACTTACCCTATGGGCTATCCGTATGCTCCCGGTTCGGAAACTACGATAAACTATTTCCCTGTTGCAGATACAATCTGGTCACCATATTCAACCAGCGCTCGTAACGGAGGAGCTTATTATGCAGAATGCAAGCTTTGGATAGGAGGAACTATTTCTGGCTTTCAAACTTGGGCTTCTACTGATACAATGTGGTTAGTTGATGATTTACTCTATCAGCATACGAGCATAGGAGATTCTCCGCTTGATAACGATTATGATATGTTAGGATTAGTTTCCGAAAAATCCATTATTATAAAATATGCTTACAGGGGACAGGCAGATTCAGTTCGTTACCATACTAATATGGGAGCCGATTCTGCTGTAGATAATGGAATCTGGATTTACGCCGCTATGGCAGCTTTAGGACGAGGAACAAATTGCCATGAAGACGGTGTTTTTACTTTTGAATATCAGCATCCGCATGGTTCTATCCCGGCAGTAAAATTTAATCCTGCTAATGATACTCCCGATGCCGGTATGATATTGTTTGATTGGATTGATATCCATCGAAACTATTGGCCTCAATCCTCATCCCATCCTTGGCCCGGCTGGCTTGATTTTCCGTGGTATAATCCTATTTGGCCTGAACTTCATCCCTATTGTGAGAGAGGAACCATTAATATCTGGGGTGGAGTTAATCAACGCCGGCGTGGTTTTGTGCACCGAAATTATTACGATAACGAATATCCTTCCGGAGGTGCATGGAATCCTCCCATAGATTATTGCGGAAATAGCAGTTCGCCTACAATAGTTACTAATGTCCAATTATACCAAAATCCTAATGTAGTAGTAACTTTAAATACCAGACATTATGACGGAGCTGCTGGTACGGGAGTTGGGTATAAGAAAAATTACAACTATGATACTCGAATGTATAACAGAAAACCACCTTGTTGGCCATATTTCAAGCGGCAAGGAGAACGTCTTCCTTTAGCGCAAGGAAGCTGGTTTTTGAAAAAGCCGCCTCGAAACTTAATATAGAATACTATTGTGAAATAATATGATAAATAAAGAGGAAGAATGAAGAAGAAAAAACAAGTTCGATTTAAAGAAACTGTGGGTATAGATATTGGAACTCACAGTATTAAAATTGTTCACTTGAAAAAATTGCACGAAGGGTTCAAGCTCTTGAATTATGAAATAAGCCCTACTGTTCCAACGGGAACTGAATATATTCCCAGTGACTTACGGCCGGATAGGTATGGACCCGTGCTAAGTGAAATGCTGAATACGCTAAAAATAAGCCCGAAGCATATAAAGCATTTAGTTACATCCATTGGGGGAGATAACACAAGCATCAAACAGATTAAAACCATCTTTCTTCCTGATGAAGAACTGGAATCGGCTCTCTTCTTTGAAGCAAAGAAACATATTCCTATCAGTGGAACAGATATGATTTTGGATTATCAGGTTATTAATCTGGAAGAAAAGACCAATAATATGAACATTCTCTTGGCTGCCACTTCCAAAGAGGTATTGAATGAGCACACCAATGTTCTAATGAATGTTGGTTTATCACCAAACATAATAGATATCGATTCTTTGGCAATTGCTAACAGTTTCATCTTGAATACTTTCGTGGAAGAAGGGGTTTACATATTATTGAATTTGGGAGCGCATAGAACGAATATGGTTATCTGGGGACCTCAAGCCAAAATGTTTGCCCGTGATATACCTTTCGGGGGATACAATTTTACGCGTGATATAATGCGAAAACGCCAAATGGAATGGGACCAAGCAGAGCGGCATAAACTGGAATTTGGTTTGGAAGATAATCCTGATGCTAATAATGTTCAAACCGTTAGTATGCTTGATATATCGGAAAAATCCACGGAAGAAAATATTGTGGAAGAAGTTCGTCGCTCCTTGCGTTTCTATGTTAAAGAAGCAGGAAATAGTGATTTTCGTAAGATCTATCTTATGGGTGGAACTGCCAAACTGAAGGGATTACGAGAATTTGTCGAAGAGAAAGTAGCAATTCCAACAGAAATCTTTATGCCTTTTATTAATGTGGAAATGCCTGAAAAATTCCAAGATAAAAAAGACCCGCAACTTGCTTTAGCCATCGGCTTGGCAATGCGACTGGAATAGGGGAGGATTTCGCTGATGGAAAATACATTTTATTTCAAAATAAACCTTAATAAATTCGGAGAAATGCGTCTGCAAGCAGAGCGTGAGAAGAAGGTTTTTATCAATTCGATAGTTACCTATACGCTGATATTGATCATTATGCTTGCAGCTTGGTTTTATATTAATGGAATGGTAAAGGTTAGAGTAGAAAACCGCCAAAAATATTTGAACGAGTTACAAAAAGAACTGGCAAGTTATGAGACAAGCAAGGACTTTTTATCCAGCAAAGACCTGGATAAACTCGCCCAAACATTTAACAACAGAATCTTCTGGGCAAAGAAAATGATAGCCCTAAGTAACGCGATAGATCAAAAGCTGGCAATTCGCAAATTTTCTTATGCCAACGGAATTCTTACTTTAAATGGCATTACCGAAGTGGACAAAAATGTGAGAGAATTAGATTTAATCCAGTCCTTCATAGATCGTTTAAAAGCTAATCAAGAAATTAGTAATGATTTCCCCAGGATCAAATCAGGTTCCATAACAAAACAAATCGTAAAAGATACTGCTATCTTGGAATTCGTGATTGAATGTTACAGCAGAGAAGCAAATGAGGGAGGAGCAAGATGAGGAATAAATACCTGATCTTCGTTCTGTGCATTTTGCTGATTACGATCCTGTTCTTTGTGTTTACTATCAACAATGTAAATGCAAATCGCTCCAAAATTAAGGAATTGGATAGTAAAATCAAAACAGCTCAGGAACAATTGAACAGCGCTCGCATAATGAATCAACAGCTTAGCCAGTTTTCTATGATAATAGACAACAGCTTAACCAGGGAACCGAGTTTTAGTTTTGACGAGATCAATGCTTTTAAAACCACAATCGGTAAGATGGCTGATCAAAGAAATATCGCCATAAATAAACTTTCAGACAGCAACAAATTTACTCTTCAAGGTCTGGTAGAAACTACTTATACTATGGAACTGGAAGCAAGTTATGTTCAAATTGGACAGTTTATCTCCGACCTGGAATCAATGGATAATATTATCAAAATTCATTCTTTGGATATAAGCCCATTGGCAGCTTCTGAAAAAGATGTAGCTGCTGAAAATGGACCCAATCGTTACAGGGTTTCTTTGGAGCTTTCTGTATTCAAAGTGAAGAGGGAGGCATAAGATGCAGCTGAGATTTATTAAAGACCTGGCAATAGCCCTAATCGTGATCTCTCTCTTTGCAATGGGAATTCATCTTTTAAGCTTATACAGCACATTGAATAAGATACCAGAAAAGTCAATACATACAAAAGAATCCGTTTCCGATACACTGCTCGTAAAAATTAAATCCATTGAGAATTCCATTCAAGACAGAAAAATGTTTGTCTTCAATTCCAATAAAGATCCCTTACGGCAGGGTAATATCATTAAGGATAAAGTGGACAGAGAAAAAGAATATGAAAATATGCTGAAGAATACATTTCGCTTAGCTACTACCGCGAGAGATGAGAATGGTAATAAAATTGCCTATATAGAATATCAGGGTAAATTGTATGAAGCCCATGTAGGCGATTATGTTGAAGGACGCCATATCTTGGATATACAGGATAGAAATATCCGTTACAGTTATAATGGCACTATTAATACTACTGAATTAGCACCCCGTCCCCCCAAACCAGTTGAACAGACAACAACTTTCGGGGCTGGTACAAGTGGGAATTGGTAATATATATAATGATACTGGGAGTAAATATGAAACACATTAAACATTTCAAAAGTCAATATGTAATTATCCTTATGATTGCTTTTCTTGCCTGTGTATCTGTTTTAAGCGCACAGATCAAGAGAGACCCCATATTGGATACAAAAGTGACTTTTAACGCTGATGATGCAACTCTTTCTTCGGTATTCAAGGCACTCTCCAACCTGAGCAAAACTAATATTGTTCTGGCAATTGAACAAACAGGAACGGCAGAGAAGGATGAAAAAAGAGTTACCATTAACATCAAAGAAGTTCCTATCGAAACGGCTGTCGCTTTGGTTGCAAGTTCTGCAGGCCTTTCCTATCGTGTTGTTGGTTCCAATACTTTTTTAGTGGGACAAAAACAAAACATTATGGAAGAAATTGGTGAACGGAGTGATATAATCTATTTAAACAATCTGGACGCCAAGAAAGTTAGTGATGCCTTACAGAATACAACCGGAAAGATTACGCCTTTAGAAGGGCAGAATGCCATAATGGTTTACGGTAATTCTGATACTTTTAAAGAAGTAGAACAGCTTGTAAAATCAATAGACACACAACAACAGCAAGTAGAAATCAGAGTCCGCTTAATTGAAGTTCATCTCAATGAAGCTCAACAAATAGGGGTTGACTGGAGTAAATTAGATCATTTAACCACTATTTTAGCCGAGGACCCCGTAAATCAGTACGGAACTGGCTTACCTTATAACTACTCTGATGAAACTGGTTATTTACCTCATGGTAATCCAACGGATTTTGGAGTTGTTCCCGATGAACAATACTTCCAAAGAATTAATGGTTTAGATGATATCGGACATTTCAGCCGCCAGTTGACTGCTTTTGATGTAACTATTGATTGGCTGCTGGAAAATAATGCCGCTCAATTACTTACTGATACGAGAGTAACAGCATTAAGCGGTGAACAGGCAACTATGCATATTGGAGAAGTTGTTCCTTTTGTAGTTACCGATAACGAAAATCAACTTCAGGTAGAACGTTCGGAAACAGGTATCATCCTGAATGTTACTCCCAAAGTTAATAAAGATGGTAACATCACTATGAACATCAATCCGGAAGTAAGTTCAGTTACAGAGCTTGTAGGTGGATATGTCCCTCGGACTAAGGTTCGCAGAGTATCTTCCACAGTTACGGTACCAAATGAACATAAGATCATTGTGGGTGGATTGTTAAATTCCAACATCTCTCAGAAAATCAACAAGTTACCGCTTTTAGGTGATCTGCCTCTTATTGGAAAAGTATTCCAGCATCGCTATGAAACAGTGGAAAATACTGACTTGATTATAGAAATTACCCCCCGACTTGTCTCTATGCAAGAAATCAGTCCAACCCCTAAAGTGGACAAAAGGTTAACTCGTACTTTAATTCAGTACGAAGACGAAGCACAAGAAGAGGAGAAACAAGAATGAAGAATAATAGCTCTCTAATGTCTATTCTCACCTTACTAATGATCATTTTAATCGGTTTCAGCGCCAGCTGCGATAAAAGGAATCCACCTCCAGTTTTAGCACCGGAAGTAATTCCTCCCTCTCCTTCTGAGGAAAGACATATAACCAGAGTTACTGCCAATCCTACAGTTATCTATGCCGATAATAATATTACCTATTCTATTATCTCCGTAGAAGTGAAAGATGGAGAAGGTTTCGGCGTTTCTAACCAGATGATTAAATTCAAGACCAATCTGGGTAGGGTTTTAACCGATGTAGCTACAGATAGCAGCGGTGTCGCCAAAACTACTTTTTATGATGATCTGGATGTAGGGATGGCAACCATTTCAGCAATTGTCCGAAACTACAATACAGAGGGAGATTCACTAATCTGGCAGGATTCCACTTCCATCAATATAGAAATCAGACCCATTCCCCCTATAGAAACGGTAAATTTACGCCTTCCCAGCTTAGTTCAACCCTTCCCTATGATAGTAATGCAATCCATTAATGTAATGGCTTTCCCCGTCAATGAGGAAGGTGATCAGGTTCCAGACAATACAATGGTTACTTTCGCCTGCACTAAGGGTCGTTTTGTAGATAGCCAAGATAATGAAATAGGAGCGAGCGTAGTTGTTGCTACTGTAAATGGGCGAGCATCAATACGATATAACTCTTGGACAGATGCCACAACTGCTTCGGATTCAGAAAACGCTGTTATATCGGCAACTATAGGAGGTGTATCTGAGTCCAAAGAGGTTGAAATTAGACCCGGACGACCGGCAAATATTGATTTGAAAACATATGTTCAAGTTAATAATGAACTTATTCACGCAGATACAAGTTCGGTTAATAGTCCTAATTGGATTTTTGCACGAGCTACTTTAACTGATATTTACAGTAATGCTTGTGCTTCTCAGCCGGTCAAATTCTCTACTGATTTAGGTTCATTCTTGAATACAACTCAAACAGTGACTCAGAATACACAAACAGATGGTGTTGCTTCAGTAAGATTTACACCTGGCTTATCAGCAGGTGCCGCTACAATTAAAGCAACCGCTAATAGTGATACTTTACAGGTAATTACGATCTTTATGATTACTTCCAGTGAATTATATTCCTTGGATTTTACTCAAACGGAGCAAATAAATCTGAATGTTGCCAATACAGGCGGTTTACAATCAGCCATATTAAGGGTGAAATTAAGGGATATTAATGGTAATTTGATTGATGTCCCCCAGAAGGTCTATTTCAGGATATCCAATACAAATGCTCCCGAAGGTGCCAATCTTAATGGGTATCCGCAACAGGATTCCGTGGAGGTTATTTCCAATGGAGGCGAAGCACAGGTCTCCATAAATAGCGGAATAGATTCCGGTATTGTTACAATTCGAGCTTCTTGGGTAAGCAGCGATCATAATCGGTATATCTATTCTCTAAAATCAAATATTGTCATTCACGCAGGTCCACCAGTTTTGGGGGGAATTATTTCCTTCGTCAGCGGATTTGATTCCGGAGATGATTACGGGGGTGGTTTATGGCGTGTTCAATGCGGAGCCATCGTGAAAGATAGATATAATAACCCCGTTGATTATAGAACTTCCGTCTGGTTCTCCATTGTAAATAATCCTGGGTGTCAAATTATAGCACAGTCCTATGTAGGCAATGTTAATGCCGATGGTGATTCCACAGAAGGTGTAGCATATACTTACATAACTTACCCTGGAACTATGACTTATGATATTATAACCATCAGAGCCAATTGTGGAGAAGATCCCGATGGTAATGCTGTTTTTGGAGATACAGATTGTATCCTTCCGTTAAACGCACCGGAAGCTATGATAGAAGCCCAACCGCGCGTTTTGATGTTCGATGCTGGACAGACGAGCTACGAATATACCAATGTATATTTCTATGTTACGGATGGACAGGGTAGCCCTGTTCATAATGCTAAGGTTATGCTCCTGCCAACTGATGGAGGACATTGTATTCAAAATCCAAATGGGTTATATGATCCCAGTTTACCGGTTAACGAATGGTGGTTACTACTAACTAATGATGATGGATGTGCACTGGGTAGAGTTGCCTATAAAGCAGATGAATGCAATCCTCCGGCTCAGGGTGTTCCCGTTCCTACCCCTAAAGGAATCAGAGGAACATTACTGGAGGCATTACTGAACAGGGAAGTATCTGTTACTTTGATACTCTACCCTGGACAAGCGCCTTGGTAAAAATATAATAATGAAATCTGGTTAGCGGGTTGGATTTTCCAACCCGCTGATTAAAAAATATGTTTTATAGTCAAAGAAGGATAAAGTAATGGTTTATAATCCCCAATTTGCCCGTCTGGGAGAAATCCTTGTTCACGAGGCATATTTAACAGAAGATCAAGTAAAAGAGGCATTGGTAAAGCAAAGTAATTTCGGTTTGAAAATTGGTGAGACCCTAATCAAGCTTGGGTATATAACCGAAAATGAACTACTTACTGCCTTACATCAGCAACTGGGATACGAGATTGCACAAGATAAGGAGCTGATGGACCTTGATATAGAAATTGTAAGTTTAATTCCGGAGCTATATGCAACCGAAAATAGAGTAATAGCTTTACGTGAAGAAGGCGATGGTATCGTTGTTGCAATGGCTGATCCGGAAAATTTGAATGTTCTGGATAGTTTACAAAAGCTTTTAGGTAAACGAGTTAAGCCAATTCTCATCAGTGAATCAAGTTTGCACGATGCCATAGAGAAATATTATAAAAGTATTCGCACAACTTCTCAAGTGGAAGATGCAGTAGGCGGTTTTGAATTTGTAGCCGTTGATGATGAGGAGAACGAAATTACAATCGCGGCAGCTACAGAAGATGTAGATGCGCCGGTAGTAAAACTGATCAATCTTATTATCAACGAAGCAATTAAAGCAGGAGCTACCGACATTCATATTGAACCGTTATTAAAAGTATCACGCATTCGTTTCAGAGTAGATGGTGCTTTACGAGAAGTTATGACTCCACCCATTGGTATGCATGCCAGTTTAATATCCCTCGTAAAAGTGATGAGTAAATTAAACATAGCAGAACGCAGATTACCTCAGGATGGTCACATTGCTTTAAAGACAACGCTAAAAAGCGTGGATGTGCGTGTTTCAATTACGCCTACGGTCTTGGGTGAAAAAGTTGTGATGCGTCTTTTGGATAAAGGCGAATTCGGGTTCAAACTAACTACTTTGGGTTTTGAAGCCGAAGATATGGTTATTTTCAAAAAGGTCATTCGCAGACCTTATGGAATAATTATTGTTTCTGGACCAACCGGAAGCGGAAAATCCACTACTTTGCACGCTTCCTTAAAAGAGATTCAAGATATAGAATCCAATATCATAACGGTGGAAGACCCGGTTGAATATCGTTTGGAAGGTGTTACCCAAATTGAAACAAAAGAACAAATAGGGCTAACTTTCGGTTCTGCTTTGCGTTCGGTCTTGCGTCAAGACCCCGATATTGTCCTCATCGGAGAAATTCGTGATGAAGAAACGGCAGATATAGCCATCAAATTTTCTCTAACCGGTCATTTGGTTTTTACCACACTGCATGCCAATGATGCACCGGCTACTATTACGCGTTTGATAGATATCGGCATCAAACCCTATCTGGTTGGTTCTTCATTATCATTAGTGATGGCTCAGCGTTTAGTGCGCAAAATATGCAAACACTGCATCAAGGATTATACTCCTTCTGAACAAGAAATCAAGGATGCTGGCTTAACCCCTGAAGAAGCTTCTAAAATCAATTTCAAGATTGGCGCGGGTTGTGTCCATTGTGATAATACCGGCTTTTCTGGCAGAGAAGGAATATTTGAGCTACTTACGATAAATCCGGAAGTCCGCAAGATTATCTATGAAGGCGGCAATCAAGATTTAATCAGAGAAGCAGCTTTAAGAAACGGGATGCGCACTTTGCATGATGCAGCTATCAACAAAATGAAGAAAGGGATAACTACTATCCGTGAAGTCATCAAAATGACCGTAGTTGAATAATTTTAGGAAGGTAAATCGCAATGCCAAATTTCGCTTACATTATTAAGGATGCCAAAGGAGCCAGAGTTGAGGGTATGATTAAAGCCGAAACCCTTGATATGGCAGTTGACAAGCTGGCTAAAGAAGGCAGCACAATCATCAGTGTAAAAGCAGCTGCAGAAGGTGCTTTTAAGGGCAAACTATCTCTTTTTGACAAAGTTATGCTCGCTTTTTATAAATGGAGAACGGGTGTCAGCTTAAAGACCCTTGTTTTCTTTACGCGTCAGCTTTCCACTATGTTTTCTGCGGGTCTTACTATCGAAAAAGCAATTTCAGACCTGGAAAAGGAAGAAAAAAGCAAAAAATTCGCCAAGGTCTTGCGAAAACTATCGGATGATATCCGCAAAGGATATTCTCTTTCGGAAGCAATGCAACAGCATCCCGGTGTGTTTAACCCTCTTTATGTGGCTTTAGTGACTGCGGGTGAAGTTTCAGGAACATTGCACACTGTTTTAGATGAATTGGCTGATTACCTGGAAAAAATGGAAGATACTCGGCGTAAGGTATATAGTGCATTAGCATATCCCTGTTTCATAGTTGTATTTTTAGCATTTGTCGTGTGGGGTATGTTTTATTACATTATTCCAATGTTTGCGGATGTGTATGCAAATTTCCATGCCAATCTTCCTGCCCCAACTACGATAGCTATCAATATCAGTAATTTTATCACCGATAATCTCTTCGTAACGATATTGCTTATAATTCTTATTGTATTCGTCTTTTTCCTGGTTAATTTAACGGACAGAGGAAGATATGTTTTTGATAGTATTAAGCTGAAAATTCCAGTGATTGGTAAAGTTTTAACCAATTCTATTATGAGTAAGTTCTCCCGCACTTTCAGTATCTTAATGGCAGCAGGAGTTCCCATAATGGATACTATGGAATTGACGGAAAATGTTGTCCAGAATGCAGTTATAGAAGGTGCCGTCCGCAGAGCAAGAGTTTTGGTTAAAGAGGGCTACGGAGTTGCCAATGCTTTCAGAAGAACTGGGATGTTTCCTCCCACTTTGCTGCAAATGATTTCTACTGGTGAAGAAACAGGAGATATGGATAAATTGTTATCCAAAGCAGCGGAATTTTATGAGAAACTGGTAGATTCGGTTATTGACCGTTTAACCTCACTCATAGAACCATTGTTAATTATCTTTATGGCTGTGATTGTTGGTAGCATAATCGTCGTAATCTATCTTCCTATCTTTGATCTGGGAGAAGCAATGTCCCAAGGCCTAAGATAAGAAAAGCATAATACTGCAAATATTAAAGGAGGATTTAATTCCTCCTTTTTTTTATCTCTGCCAAAAAGCATTCTGCCCCCACTGTAAGAAGCCATTGAAAATAAATCTGTGAGAGAGTATTCAAGAAAGAACGATGTCCTCGTCGTTCACCTGACAACCGAGTTTTACTGTTTCCGCTTTATTTTGGGATTACCTGATAGTTTATTTGTTGTGGGTTGACCAGGAGGTCAACCCTCCTTTATTTAGGCAACTGTCTATGTAATTATTTTGCTTGTGTGCTTAAAAATATCGCACAAACAAAAAAGCCGGAAGAATGGCATCTTCCGGCTATATTAACTTATTTATCTTTTAATCGTTTAAAGCAGCTCTGGCAGCAGCCACGCGGGCAATAGGAACTCTATATGGAGAGCAGCTAACATAGTTCATACCAACTAAATGGCAAAATTCCACACTACTGGGTTCGCCACCATGCTCACCGCATATTCCCACTTTCAAATTAGGACGGGTTTTTCTACCGCGTTCAGTTCCCATTTTTACCAATTGACCAACGCCTTCTCTATCCAGAATCTGGAAGGGATCTTGTTTTAACAAATTCTTTTCCAAGTAGATGGGCAAAAACACACCGGCATCATCGCGAGAAAAACCAAAGGTCATCTGAGTTAAATCGTTGGTTCCAAAACTGAAAAACTCTGCTCTCTCCGCAATTTTATCAGCAGTTAAAGCGGCACGCGGTATTTCAATCATAGTTCCCACTAAAAATTCCACTCTATCCTGCTTTTCGGCAAATACTTTTTCCGCCGTTGCCCGGATAATATTTTCCTGCATTTCAAATTCTGCCGCGGTACTGGTTAAGGGCACCATAATTTCAGGTAAAACCGTAATTCCTCTGCCTTTTACTGCTAACGCCGCTTCAATTATAGCCCGAGTTTGCATTTCCGTAATTTCAGGATAAGTATTCCCTAAGCGGCATCCTCTGTGACCAAGCATCGGATTAACTTCATGCAAAGAAGTAACACGCGTCTTAACTTTTTCGAGAGGCATTCCCAATTCGTCCGCAATTTCTTTTTGAGCGGATTCCTCTTGAGGTACAAATTCATGCAAGGGGGGGTCTAAAAGACGGATAGTAACGGGAAATCCGTTCATTGCCGTAAAGATACCTTCAAAATCAGATCTTTGCATAGGTAACAGTTTTCCCAATGCTTTGCGGCGTCCAGCTTCGTCTTCCGCTAAAATCATTTCCCGCATTGCTTTAATTCTATCGCCCTCAAAGAACATATGTTCCGTTCTGCAAAGACCAATTCCCTGCGCACCAAAATTTCTGGCTACGGAAGCATCTTTGGGAGTATCAGCATTAGTGCGAACTTTCATTCTGGTATATTTATCGGCAAGTTGCATAATAGCGCCAAAATCACCGCTAAGTTCAGGGTCTTGTGTGTCAATTTTACCTTCCAAAACCTGGCCGGTAGAACCGTTTAAAGAAATCCAATCTCCTTCTTTATAAGCAATGCCTTTCACCGTCATCGTTCTATTTTTATAATCAATTTGCAGCGCACCCGCTCCAGCAACACAGCATTTTCCCATTCCTCTGGCTACGACTGCAGCGTGAGAAGTCATTCCACCTCGGGCAGTAAGAATACCCTGAGCCACATTCATCCCGCGTAAATCCTCAGGAGAGGTCTCCAAACGCACAAGGATAACTTTTTTGTTATTGGCAGCCCAAGATTCAGCATCATCGGCAAAAAAGACAATTTGTCCGGTAGCCGCGCCTGGAGAAGCAGGTAAACCATTGGCAATCACTTTTGCTTTTGCCAAACCTTCTTTAGTAAAAACTGGATGCAATAGTTCATCAAGTTTGGCAGGTTCTATGCGGTTAAGAGCGGTTTTTTCATCAATCATCGCTTCGCGCAGCATATCCATTGAGATTTTAACCATCGCAGCTCCGGTTCTTTTCCCGTTTCGGGTTTGCAACAACCAGAGTTTTCCTTCCTGAATAGTAAATTCCATATCCTGCATATCGCGATAGTGATTTTCCAACTTCCTCTGCACTTCAAACAGCTCCAAATAGGTCTCTGGCATTGTTTCTTCCAGAGAAGGATATTTATTTTGGCGTTCTTCTTCACTGATTCCAGCAAGTTTTGCCCAGCGTTGGGAGCCAATTTTGGTGATTTGTTGCGGAGTTCTAATTCCGGCAACCACATCTTCACCCTGAGCATTGATCAAATATTCGCCATTGAACATATTTTCACCCGTAGCGGCATCTCGCGTAAAAGCGACACCTGTGGCACTGGTAAAGCCCATATTACCAAAAACCATTGCCTGAACCGTTACGGCAGTTCCCCATTCATCGGGTATGTTATTCAGTTTACGATAGAATATGGCACGGTCATTATTCCAACTGTCAAAAACGGCAAAAATTGCACCCCAAAGCTGTTCCCAGGGATCATCGGGGAATTTTTTGCCGGTTTTTTCCTGCACTGCCTCTTTGAAAAGAACCACCAAACGCTTCAGATCTTCTGCAGTCAGTTCCAGATCGCTATTTATGCCTTTTTCTTTCTTAACTTTGTCTATGATCACTTCAAAGGGATCATGTTCTTCTTTGCTGGCAGGTTTTAGGCCTAAAACCACATCCGAATACATTTGCACAAACCGACGATAACTATCCCAGGCAAATCTTTCGTTGTTGGTTTTTTGAATTAAGCCCTGAATTGTAGTGTCATTCAACCCCAGATTTAAGATTGTATCCATCATTCCAGGCATTGAAGCCCGGGCACCGGAGCGAACTGAAACCAAAAGTGGATTTTCAGCCGAGCCGAATTGCATTTTCATAATGTTTTCTATATGCTGAACAGCCGCCTGAACATCGCTCAATAAAATTTCTCGTAATTTGGCAGAACCCAGCTGATTATATTCTGAGCAGACCTCAGTAGTGATAGTAAATCCGGGAGGAACAGGAACCCCAATCAGATTCATTTCTGCAAGGTTGGCACCTTTTCCACCTAAAAGATTTTTCATTTCTGCACTACCTTCGGCTTTTCCATTTCCGAAAAGGTAAAGTCGTTTACTCGTATTCATTTATCCTCCATAGCTTTATCTTTATATAAAATACTTTATATTTAGTCATAAACTTATCTATGCCAAATCTGTCAATGGCTTTTTTGCATACGCCGTTATAGAAAATGATTTTGCTTGGCTTCGCTCGCTCCCTTCTTGCTTGGTAACCCTATCCCGCCAAACAGCATCCCGTATCCAACCCGTATCGCGACACGGGAAGGATTCGGGATAATCACCAGCTGCACACGCAGAAAGAGTAAGCAGGAAAAGACATCCTACCCTTTATGGCATTGTATTTAGTAAAAAAGAGAAGAAGGACATTTAACCTAATTGGCAGCTAATTAACAAAATAGCCGAAAGGGGATATTTTGCATTGTATCACCTTTCGGCATTTTATTTTTTAACGCTTGCATTCTGCAGAAGAGCAAAAAACTCACCTGCAATATCGCTAAAGCGTTTAGTTATTTAACCATTACAATTTTACAAGAGGACTGATAATCGGTGGCATTCATCCGCACAAGATAAGTTCCGGCAGAAACAATGTGCCCGCTATTGTCTTTTCCATCCCAAACAATGCGATAGTTAGATGCCTTCTTATCTTCATCTACCAGGTTCTTAATCAGCTGACCTTTCAAATTGTAAATTTTAATCGTTACCCTGCCATCCTTGCTAAGATCAAAAGGAATGGTCAAAGAAGGATTGAAAGGATTGGGGAAAGGTTTATTTAAAGCCGTGATGAGCGGAATTGGGATATCGGGATTATCGCCATTGGTCACTTCCACTGCAGCAGAGGCAGAATAAGATACATAGCCATCTTGCTCCTCAATCTGTAGCCAGTAATAATAAGTGCCGTTGCAGGGAATTTCATTATCAATAAAGGAATAGGAAACAGCTGTGGAAGTATTATTTGCCTCAATTAAAGAACTTACCACTACGGCAGAAGAAACTTCAGCCACAGTATTGCGCAAAACTCTAAAGCCAGTTAAACCTGATGCCGATTGAGTTACCCAATCCAGACGCACTTTACCCTGAACCATTAAAGTGGCTGTAAAAGAGGAAAGAACAACGGGAAGGGTCTGATCGCTGCCATCATTGGTAATTATTTTTAGTGTATGTGCGGATTTGCTACCTTTGGTTAATCCGCTCATAGTAAAAGTAATGGTCTTATTTGTGGTATTAACACCTAACACGCCTATTGAATGCAATTCTCCGTCATCTAAGATATAACCAATATCTTTAGGGTCATAATACAATCCAGAATAGGAAAGAGTAAAAGTTCCGTTGCCAATAGTATGGTTAGCAAAGGCAAGTGTATAGATTAAACCTTGAGGGACAACTGTTCCATAACCCATTGAAACATTAATGATATCATTGTCAGAAGGACTAAAACTGGTAGGATGCACTTTCACAGTAGGAGTAACAGTTCCGTGCCCGGAAACATAATCCCCTACATTTATTGTGGTTTCCTCACTGCTATTGATTTCTGTGCTACCTGTGCCTGCGGAAACATTGTTAGTTGTAACTGATTTAGTAGTAGAATAATTACTATTCAAGTCCGGATCACTGGCAACTGCCTTTACCCGATAATAATAGGTTGTATTATAGTTCAGGCCATTAATAGTGCAAGAAGTAGAAGTTATACTCGTATCGTGATAACCGGGAAGGAAACTGGAAAAACCGCTGTTAGTGGAAACATCCAGTAAATAATTTGAGACACCTGAAACCGAACCCCACTTTGCTTGAATGCTGGAAGTGGTTATATTTCCATCTTGTGTTGTAGGAGTTGCTAACATCTTATAAACTGTCACTACATAAGAACAAGTGGAAGCATCACTACTGGTCGTTAAAATATAGGTTACAGGATTAGTGAAATTATTTGCAGTTGTGCCACTGGTCTGAGTTGCTGTTCCAACCTTTACAGTTGCCCCGGGAGCTGTAAAATTAGCAACTAAGTTAGTAACATTAGTGTCATTCGGGACAACTACCTTGATGGTTTTATTGATATGATCAATTGTCCCCGTTGCAGAAGGAGAACTGAAAGAAAATGCAGTAATCGCCAGTGGTGTTGCTAAAATTATATCTTCTGTGGTCTCGTCTGTCCCGTTAATATATTCTGCCATAACCTTATATGTATATTGTGTCCCATTAGAAACACTATTATCAGTATAGCTATAAGTAGTAGGACTAACACTCGTCCAATAGGAATTATTACGATAGATATAAAAATTCCGCAGACCACTTCCCGAACTCTTCAAACCATCCGGCTTTACCCAGGTTATTTTAACATAGTTATTGCCTACACTATTTAAAGCTAAATTTTTAGGAGGATTGTTGGTAAAATTAATAGTACAACTGTTAGTCGTTTGTTTATCTCCACTAACTCCAACTAATTTCGCATCATCAACAGTAATTTTAAAATTACTTACAATGGCTGCATATTCGTGATAAGTGGCTCTTCCAGAAAGATAAACATCAATATATGAAACATTTTCACAAACTAAACTTGCTATGTGAAGACCCTCTGGCAGATTTTGCACTGATATAATATCTGAGACAGAAATTCCTGTATTAAAAGAAGTATTAACAGCATCTATCCTAAGGTATGTATCAGAACTAACAGATCCATCGTTGTCTGTAGTTTCTGTTATTGTTTTATAGGATGCATTGAATTCTATTCTCGGAGTTCCAGTAACCGGACCTGTCGGATCACTTAGAACAGTAGCCCCGGTTCCTGGTTCTACTCCATTTTTAGGAGTAACCTCAAATTTTAGATATTTTCCTAAATCATCTTGAACAACTGTATAGGTTTTACTTGTTGCTCCATCTATCTCAGTATAAGTTCCTGATTGACTGTCACTTCTTAACCAATGCAAAATGGTTCCGCTTTCTTCATTAAATGTGTCATCATTATAATCATAATCGCCATAAATAGTTTGCCCCACCTTAGCATATAACGGATTAGTAATTATAACATTTGTAGCATAAGGTGCAGTATTTGTATTTATTTGAAGATAGGCACTATAACCGGTAAAATGGCCGGTAGATATTACTAAACCGGATGTTATAGTATTTCCCTCTCCATCATCACCATACACTCTAACCCTGATTTTAAAACTATTAGCTCCTGTATATGTCGGTAAAGTAATTTGCACTTCATCTGTGTAAGCATTATCTGTTATTCCAGTTCTGTTTATTTGAGTTGCAGTAACATCAGTGAAAGATAAATAACTTCCAGTTCCATCCGAACTTGAATACCAATAAATTCGTGCTTTATCATAAGGACCTGAAGTAGAGGCACAAACACCATTTACTATCCCAAATTCTGAATTAAAACCACTGAGAGTATATTCTACTTTTATATAGACAGTTTGCCCGGGAATTACAGGATTACTACTCGGTCCTTTAATTCCCACATAATTCAAAGTTATTGTTGCTCCTACTAACACTATAGCCCACAATAAAATGACTGATAAGATCAATAGTTTCTTATACATCATATCCTCCTTGGATATACTTCTTCTTATATTTCAAATTTTTTTTATTCTTAACCGAAGTTCATTTCAGAGTCCCTATAAATACTAATTCTCTTTAATCAAAAAGCAAGAACTCTGTCAAGCAAAAAACTGAAAAATGGGAGTAAAGAAATTATCATATTTTTGAAATATTAGATAGAGTGCAGAATAAAAATAGGGAGATATTTAGCGAATATTTTATTTGCCGTTTACTGACCATATTGCTATTAGTTTGATTAGGAAGCACTTACAAAACCACATCGGAAATTAACATTGACATTGGATAGCAAATTTACAGAGATTTTTTATGCTCTTAAGCTAATTTTATCTGTTGATTTTTGTCCACATTGCCAATAATTTTTTTTTACTATTGGAGTTATCCCTACATCAATATAGAAAGAAAGGTTTTCCTTCTCCATTTTTACCGATACAGACAGCTTGTTTTGACTTTCAATTTTGCGAAGGCATCAAAAAAACCACTTCCCTAAAATTATAGGTTAAAGAGTCAAACTTTTGCTGGTATTAAGATTTCAAAATTGAGAGTTAAAACAAGAATTCATTTTCAGTCAGCCAAATTATAACCTGTTCAAAAAATACGCTGTGATGGAGTAGAAGTTTTATTTTAACTCTAAACCGAGCTTCAGCTTTGTCAGTATCGAAACAAGAACAAAATTACTTGTTGCTATCTGTATCTCGTTGCAGTAAAAAAAGAATCGGTTTAGAGTCAAAACAAAATGCTTGCTTTTGACTTTCAATTTTGCGAAGGCATCAAAAAAACCACTTCCCTAAAATTACAGGTTAAAGAGTCAAACTTTTGCTGGTATTAAGATTTCAAAATTGAGAGTTAAAACAAGAATTCATTTTCAGTCAGCCAAATTACGAACTGTCCAAAAACTACTCAGAGAGGGAATAGAAGTTTTATTTTAACTCTAAACCGAGCTTCAGCTTTGTCAGTATCGAAACAAGAACAAAATTACTTGTTGCTATCTGTATCTCGTTGCAGCCGAAGGAAGAATCGGTTTAGAGTCAAAACAAACGAGGGCTTCAGCGTTGTCAGAATCAAACTACGAACAAAATTACTTGTTGCTATCTGTATCTCGTTGCAGCCGAAGGAAGAATCGGTTTAGAGTTAAAACAAGAATTCATTTTCAGTCAGCCAAATTATGAACTGTTCAAAAACTACTCAGAGAGGGAATAGAAGTTTTATTTTAACTCTAAACCGAGCTTCAGCTTTGTCAGTATCGAAACAAGAACAAAATTACTTGTTGCTATCTGTATCTCGTTGCAATAGAAGAAAGAATCGGTTTAGAGTCAAAACAAACGAGAGCTTCAGCTTTGTCAGTATCGAAACAAGAACAAAATTACTTGTTGCTATCTGAATCTCGTTGCAGTAGAAGAAAGAATCGGTTTAGAGTCAAAACAAACAAGGGCTTCAGCTTTGTCAGTATCGAAACAAGAACAAAATTACCTGTTGCTATCTGTATCTCGTTGCAGTAAAAAAAGAATTGGTTTAGAGTTAAAACAAAACTAAATCGCAATGGCTACCAAAATCAAAGAAAAAACTGGACAGATTTATCGATACTTGCAGAATGTCAATTAGTGGTTATATTATAAAGGAACAAAGTATAAAGCACTTTAAGGAAAAGCGATGAAGAAATTTGTAGTAATGCTCTTCGTTCTGTTTGGTGCAGCGTTTTTATTTGCCAAGGTAGATTTAAACACAGCTTCTTTGGCAGATTTAAATCAATTGCCCATAACGGAAAAGCAAGCACAGGATATCTATGACTACCGGCAGTTTGTGAAGGTCTTTGATAATATCTATGAGCTAAAAGAAATCCCTTCCATAGATCAAGCGACGCTCGATCGGCTAAAACCCTTAGTAGCTGTTTCCATATATGTGGAAACCGATGAAGCAGCCATTCGCAGAGATGAAATCAGAGATTTACTGGAACGTCTGGATAGTAATGAAGGCGCTTCTGAAGGAATGGCAGATGTTTGGGAAGATTATTTAATGACGCCTCAAAATGTCAACAAAATGCACTTGGATGATTTTATGAGCTTGCCCAATGTTTCTGGCATTGATGCAGTTGCCATTTTGAAAAGAGTTGCTCAAGGTGATACTATTGCCGATACAAGGGATTTACGCAATACTCAAGGTCTTTCTTATTATGGTTATACGAACTTGCGCAGTTATGTATATTACAATGAACCGCCGGTAAAAAACCGTTTGATGTGTGATGCGTCGTTATTATATTATACTCGCTATTTTGAAGAAGGGCAGTATGATATGTTGCATGAAAGTTTTTTGCGTAATGACTACAATGCTTCCAATGTGGTGGTTCCGCACTTAAAAACCAATTCTTACTGGGGTTATTTTGGTTTGGATGAACTTGATCCCGATCTTATGTTAAAGCTTAGAATGCGCTATGGAAATAACTATAAGCTGGGTTTGATGCATTATTCCGCAAAAGGCGAAGAGGACTTGCTCAACACAAAAGCAGAGGACTTTTTAGCCGATTCCAAATGGTATGTCGGCTATGAAAATAACGAAATGCCTGGTTTATATAACTCGCGTTTGAAGGTTTATGCCGGAAATTATCGTGCCACTTTTGGAGAAGGGTTAGTGATGGAAAATACGGATTATTACAGTGCCCGCAAAACCGGTTTTGGCTTCAGCAAAAGAATTTTGGGCATCACTCCAGACCTTTCCAGAACTCAAGAAAATTCCTTGAAAGGGGGAGCCGTAGAATATACTACTCCCTTGTTTGGAGTTACAGCTTTTGTATCCGTTGACGATAAAGATGCTCTCACTTACATTGATAGCGATGGCTATGCAGTTAAAAGAGATGAACTCGGTAACGATATTTATACTGATAGGGATACAACTTCCGCTTTTTATGGCAGGCAATATTATCTTAATGATAACGGACAGCATATCTATAATTATGAAGATGGAACTGCTGTTCAGGGAGATAAAACCAAGGTCTTCGCACTTATTAATCCTACTTTGCGTTATGATGATGACACAATGCTGGAAGCAGAAGAATGGTTTAATGATGAAATTTCTGCAGGCGTCCCCTATGCAATGAACTATATTAATCTTGCCACCCGCAAAGATGTTTTGCAGGAAAAATTGTGGGGAACGCATCTGCAGGTAAATCCTTTTTTAGGTACAAAGCTTGGTTTTACAACCTATACATCCATTTATGACGATGCCCATTTTGTGGTTCCCGGTTATAATTATTTGTTACCTACTGTATTGAGGGATTCGTATTACTATGCCAAGTTGGTAAAGAATATGAATGCGGAAATCAGTAATCTCTATAGCACTCAAACGGATAGCTACACTCGAGATTATAGAAGAGTGATTGGTTTCGATGGTCAAACCGTGATTGGCAACACTTCCATCCAGGGTGAATATGCAGAACTTTCCGTAGAAGGCGATGACCTCAAATTGGGAGATGACCCCAAGGCATATCTGGTGTCTGCGCATACGCTGTTTGAAAACCTCTATTTCATTACTTTGTTCCGCAATATTGATGTGGATTTTGATAATCCTTACAGCAACAGCTTTTCGGAACATCAGCGTTTTGAAGATACAATTTTGGAAAAAAATGTTTATGCTTTAACCAATCCTACAATTGCAGACCTATATCAAAACTCAAATCAGTCCCAACCTGAACGCGGTGTATATTTTGAAACCCGCTACAAATTCAATCGCTATTTCACCATTGGCAGAAGCTATTTAGACCTCTGGGAGCGATTAACCGACGGACGCAGAAGCGCCAGATTTCAAAGTGAACTGGAATTTCGCCCTATCTATCAACTGGGTTTGCGGTTGCGTTATAAAAATCAAGTTAATCGTTATGACGATGATGCTGAACGCGGTGTTTCCAAGACCAACGAATATACATTAGCAGTTCGGTCTTTCCTTTCCAATCGTGACTTCTTGGAATTTGAATATCGTTATAACACGGTTTGGAATCCACCCTATACATCTTTAACTTATCCTGCCACGGAAGGCGAAAATTCTATGGCAGCGGCTCAGACATTGATGATTGGTGACTACATAGCGGTTAATTATACTCACTATTTTAATAAAGCATTAGAAATGCAAGGTTCTTTCCTATATTGGTTTGGGCATGGAATTTCGCATTGGGATTGGGAAGATCTGGAAATTGATTTTATGGGTGAGAAAGGTTCCAAAGCATGGGTTGCCTTCACCAGTCGCATTTCCCCAAATATGTATCTGAACCTGAAGTTTAAAAATAAGACCTATCAGGATAAAGAAATAAATATCCGTAATTATAATCTTGCGGATGATCCTACTTTGCTGGATGATCCCGTTTATTTTCAAAGAGTTGAACATAGCGAAAATACTATTCGCTTAAGCATTGACTACCGTTACTAATGTGGAGGAATAATGTTATCTCATAAAACAATCATACTTTTAACTCTCTTAATATTTGCTTCAGTTCTTTCTGCCTGGAGCATCACCGATACCTATTTCGGCAATCCTTATTCCACTTTTGATGCCCGCAGTTTTGCAATGGGAGGAGCTGGTTTATTTAATAGCAAGGGTGCTTTCGGAATAGCCGACAATCCTGCCAACCTTACTTTGATGAAAAAGACCTTAGGAGTTTCTGCCAATACTTATCTGAATCGCAATGAGGATAATCGCAGTATTCCCTTGTATAATTCCTTTGATAACTATATTGACGATTCCGTCTATTCCTCCAATATCAATACTTTTGATGATTATGCACCAGCTGGTTTTTATGCGCACCGTTTTAATAAATGGGGCGTTGGTTTGGGTGCTTATTATAAACCGGTTTCCAGTTTTGATGCCAATTATTATGAAGAGGTTCGGAACAATCGCAATACCGATAATGATGTATATCCTGAAAAAATAGCCATCAACGCCATAGAAAGTGAAGGCACCCTCAATAAAACTGGCATAGTTGTTTCTGGCGCTTATGGTTTAAGCGATCTGATAGACCTGAATTTAGGTTTTGAATATGGTATTTTAGCCGGGGATGTAAAACGCGAAAAATCCATTCGCTGGACCGATTGGGCGATAACTCAGGTAGGGACATATCATCTACCGGAATTAACTGAGATTGAAGATTATGAATTAAGCGGAGACCAATTTAAAATTGGCGCTTCAGCTCTTTTAAGTAATCGTATTGGTTTGGCGGCAACTTTCACTACCGGAACCACTTTAGATAAAAAAGGGAGCTATTATTACAAAAGAGATGCCTATCGGAATACTGCCGTAGATAGTGTCAATACAGCTATCAAAGAGGATTACAAGCTTCCCACTCAAATTCGTTTCGGCTTTGTTTATACCCCTCGTAATGTTGTTCGCACCGAATTCAATATGGATATAGAATATGTTGCCTACAGCGAAATTCATAAACGCTATGATGATGTGGTCAATTTTTATGCTGGAGTAGAACATCAGGTAGTGAATTTTATGCCTTTACGGCTTGGTTTTCAGGCAGTTAATAACTGGTATGTCACAACTGAAGAAGGCACGGATGAAAATAACCTTCCTGTAACTTTATATCATGCCAACAAAATTGTTACCCCTATGATTACCGGTGGCAGCAGTATCAAACTGATGGATAATTTGAAAATTGATCTCGGTTTTGGCTATTCTTGGCGTGAATATGAAGCTGTGGATATGTTCGGTGATGCCTATTATAACGATAAAACCTATACCGGCTCTTCCACTTATGTCTTGTGGCCAAATTCGCATATTACTTTACAAAATCGCGGTTGGGAAAATCCTGATAAAGTGCGTGAGAATAATATCTCCCTTAATGCCGGCCTTAATTTTACCTGGTAATAACTATGAAACGAGCTTTAATTATACTTGTTGCCTTAACTTTATTTTGCTCTATCGCCAAAGCGGAAGACCTGCGTTTAGACCTTATATTTTCCAATGATGTGCATGGTGGCATAGACCGTTCCGAGGCAACTTTTATGAATCCAGATTTTCCACCTCTGTTGGGAGGGGGAGGTTCTTCAGCCACTCTAATTAAGCATATTCGTTCTTTGGCGGATGCAGATAGAGATAACTTACTTTTGGATGCGGGAGATATTTTTCAGGGTCGTCCCGTGGGAACTGTAACCAACGGGAAGGCAGTTGTGGAATTTATGAATGCCATCGGTTACGATGCAATGACCATTGGCAATCACGAATTTGATATTCCGGAAGCAAAACTAAAAGAGACCTTACAATTAGCTAAATTTCCGATTCTTTCCTGCAACCTGATTGATAAAAAAACCGGTCAAATTCCCAGCTATGCCAAGCCCTATATTGTGGTAGAACGCTTAGGGCTCAAAATCGGCATTTTAGGTTTCACTACTACCGATACCGAAAAAATGAGTTTTCCGGAAAACATCAAAAATGTGAAATTCCTTTCCGAAAAGGAAACCATAGATAAGTATGTGAAAATCCTCCGCAATCAGGAAAAAGTGGATATCGTCATTGTTTTGGGACATTCTGGACTTCCTTATGATATCGTTCCTACCTATCTTTCGCGTTATGATGCTATGGGTAATCCTTTATTTAGTGAAAGAACTGCCGTTTGGGGATATGATGCTCAAGAAATAGCCAGAGAAGTTGAAGGCATAGATATTTTTATCGGTGGGCATATGCATAAAGGAATTCCCACTCCCTGGATTGATCCTTACACACATACAATGGTCATCCAAGGTTATGCTTACGGTTCCAATCTGGGTTGGATAACACTTAAAATTGATCCTAAAACTAAATCTGTTAGCGGTTATGAAGTCCCTGCCCTACGCGAAGGCAGTATGGTAACTCTTTTTGAAGATGAATTTATTCCCGATGAGGAATTGGGACAAATGATAGCTGAACAAGTTGCCATTGCAGAAAAAGGAATGGATGAAGTTGTTGGCTACGCCGGGGTTTATCTTTCCAGAACTAATGTGGATGCCCAATCCTTAATTGGCAATACGATTGTAGATGCTATGCGCGCCGAAGTTAATGCCGATTTTGCCTTTTTAAATTTGGGCGGAGTGCGAGCTGATATAAAAGCGGGACCCGTTACTTATCGCGATATTTTTGAAGTTATGCCTTTCGATAATATGGTAGTTTCTTTTCGTTGTTCTGGCGAATTTTTACGCAAGATTATCGAAACCCGCGTGGAGGGCTCCCGGCATGGATTAATCGTCTCCGGCGGCAAAATTGTCTATTCCAAAAAACGGGAAAATTTTGACCGCGTAACTCATTTTGAGATTGGAGGCAAACCGCTTGATCCCAAGAAGATATATACTGTAGCAACTACAGATTTCATTATGCAAGGTAATGCCGGACTCACAATGCTGATTCAAGTTCCGCAAGAAAATATCACTAATCACCAAATCAACTTGCGGGATGCTATTGTGCATTATTTCCAAAAAAATAGCCCGATTACGACCAGAATTGATGATCGCTGGACAAGAAACGATAATGCTAAACCGTCCGCAGAAATGCTACAGTAATTTTTTCACGCAGATTTCGCGGATTAAAAAAAGAATAGGTATGGGATGAACAAGATTTCTGGGGATTCTGGGGATAATTTTACACCGAAATCACCGAAGAGACCGAGAGCACCGAAAAACATAATAACTCTCACAGATTATACTGATTGCACAGATTAAAAAATAATAGGTATGGGATGAACAAGATGAAAGGGATTTACAGGATTGAATTATACAGACAATATAAGCCCCTCAGGGCGACACAATGATAGCGATGGTGGCGTAAGCCCCTCGAAAAGAGAAAGATACGATAATACTATTCTAACTCTCGCCTTCAAAATAAGCCCCTCTGGGCGACACAATGATAGCGATGGTGGCGTAAGCCCCTCGAAAAGAGAAAGATACGATAATACTATTCTATCTCTCGTCTTCCAAAAAAGCCCCTCAGGGCGACACAATGATAGCGATGGTGGCGTAAGCCCCTCGAAAAGAAAGACATATAATGAAAATAGTTCCGTTAGGAACGATACATACTAACGACGGGTTTTAACCCGTTGAAAAGAAGAACAAATAATTTAGTCCCAGCGGGACGACAGATTTGAGCGACGGGTTTTAACCCGTTGAAATAATGGAGTGTTGACGTCCTCGTCAACCACAACAAGATATTTATACTGCTACCTATAATTAAGTGGAAACTTGATAACTCGGTTGTCAGGGGAACGACGAGGACGTCGTTCTTCCTTTATTCGTCAGCTTTAAGTCAAAATCGGCCTTTTCTATGAGATTATTAGTGACATTGTTCAAAGATGAGAAAAAAGAATGAAATTATGTGGTAGATCACAAACAAAACCGATTTTAACTCAAAGGCCGACAGATTTGAGCGACGAGTTTTAACCCAGCGTAGAAATAATGGAGGGTTGACCTCCTGGTCAACCACAACAAGATATTTTTGCAATTACCTATAAGTTATGGAAAACTTGATAATTTGGTTGTAAGGGGAACGACGAGGAAGTGGTTCTTCCTTTATATATTCTCTCATAGATTAATCAGTAGAAACAAGGATTTTAGGATTTTAAGAGGATTGTATTTTATAACTGACGATTCGTCGGCTTTAGGTCAAAATCGGCCTTTTCTATGAGATAATTAGTGACATTGTTCAAAGATAGAAAAAAAGAATGATATTATGTGGAAGATCACAAACAAAACCGATTTTAACTCAAAGGCCTACAGATTTGAACGACGAGTTTTTAATCCGGCGTAGAAATAATGGAGGGTTGACCTCCTGGTCAACCACAACAAACAAACTATCAAGCTATTATAAATTTTCGCGGAAACTGTATAATTTGGTTGTAAGGTGAACGACGAGGCCGTCGTTCTTCCTTCATATATTCTCTCACAGATTAAATGTTAGAAACAAAGATTTTAGGATTAGAAGGATTGTATTTTATAATTGACGATTCGTCGGCTTTAAGTCAAAATCGGCCTTTTCTATGAATTATTAGTGACATTGTTCAAAGATGGGAAAAAAGAATGAAATTATGGGGAAGATCACAAACAAAACCGATTTTAACTCAAAGGCCGACAGATTTGAGCGATGGGGTTTTTAATCCGGCATAGAAATAATGGAGGGTTGACCTCCTGGTCAACCACAACAAGATATTTATGCAGTTACCTATAAGTTATAGGGAACTTGATAACTTGGCTATCAGGAGAACGAAACCCTATCATTCTTCCTAAAAAGTTTATTCCACAATTTAAAACAAATAAATTGACAAATTATTTGCTTCATAGTTAGAAGCTTTAACTAATGAGGGAAAAGCGAAAAAGGAAAGGAATAAACTTTATGGCAAAGAAGAAATATACTAATTTATTAAGCTTGTTCATTAGCTTAGGTTTCCTGATATTCGCTTATTGGATAATCCATAATAAATTACAGGCATACAGCTACCATCAAATTATTCAATCTTTGCATAGTATTCCTCAGTCAAAGATTTTTTTAGCTTTTGTATTCACTTGTTTCAGCTATCTGGTTATGACTTTATATGATTACTTAGCGTTAAAGTATGTAAATTTCAAATTATCCTATCCTAAGATTACTCTCTCTTCATTCATCAGTTATTCCTTTAGCAATAGTTTAGGACATCCTTTAATTACCGGAACAGTAAGATATAGGATATATTCCGGATGGGGTTTGAATGCAGTAGATATTATCAAAGTAATTGTATTTTGTTCTTATACAATTTGGTTAGGTTTTATCTTATTAATTGGTTCTTTATTCACTTTTACCACAGTAACCCTTCCCGTAAATTTTCCTTTCACTATCGTTTCCAAGCGTATATTAGGCATATTGCTTTTAAGTTTAATCTTAATATACATTGTAAGTTCTGCTTCCGGCAAGATAAATATAAAATTCAAAAAGGGAAGCATTACTTTTCCGCCCTTGAACATAGTATTTCCTCAATTATTGGTATCTGTAATTGATTGGTTGCTTGCCGGTTCTATATTGTACATTTTATTGCCTGCTGAAATAAATATCGGATATTTTAACTTTTTAGGATATTATCTTGTAGCTATGGCAATTGCAATTGTTAGTCAGGTTCCTGGAGGGATAGGTGTTTTTGAATCGGTAATGTTGATTATCCTGGGAAATTTTATCTCCCCTTTAAAAATTATGGGAGTTCTGCTTACCTATAGAGTAATTTATTATCTTGTTCCTTTAGGATTAGGTGCCGTCATTTTCACCGGAAAAGAATTATTATTGCAGCGAAAACAGATAAAATATGCCTTAAGTATGTATGATAGAATAATCTCCCCTTTTGCGCCCCAAGTTTATGCTATTCTAACTTTCTTAGCCGGTATTATTTTATTATTTTCTACAGTTACTCCTTCAGTTTATGGCAGAGTACTTTTGCTTTACAAATTCATTCCTATACCGATAATTGAACTTTCCCATTTTATCTGTAGTATTATAGGAATTGCCCTTTTATTTGTATCAAGGGGTTTACAAAAGAGAATTAATTCCGCTTATTGGCTGACAATTTTAATGCTAATTGCTGGCATCCTTGTTTCGTTATTAAAAGGATTTGATTACGAAGAAGCCATCATCTTAACTATAATGTTACTTCTCCTAATTCCAAGCAAGAATCACTTTTATAGGAAATCCTCATTAATTAATCAACCTTTTACTCCTTCCTGGATATTTTCCATTCTAATGGTCATAATCTCTGCATTTTGGCTCGGATTCTTTTCTTATAAGCATATAACTTATTCCAATGAATTGTGGTGGACTTTTAGTTTGCATGGAGATGCTCCCAGATTTTTAAGAGCGACAGTTGGAGTAACTTCTTTTCTGCTAATTTTGGGAATTGTCCAACTTTTACGGCATCCTGCTCCAACCAAAGAAATTAATCAGGATATGGATGCCATAAGGAAACTGGTGAAATATTCTGATGACTCCAATGTAAATCTTGCCTTTTTGGGAGACAAACTTTTCTTTTTTAATCAAGCTAAAACTGCTTTTATTATGTATGCCATAGAAGGAAGATGTTGGATTGCCATGGGTGAACCTGTTGGATTTCCAGAAGCCGTTTCAGAACTCGCTTGGCAGTTTAGAGAATATTGCGATAAAAATGGTGGAATTCCAGTTTTTTATCAAATTCGTCCTCAAACTCTTAATCTTTTTTTGGATATGGGATTAATTCCTTTTAAGATTGGAGAAAGAGCAAAAGTAGATTTAAAATCTTTCAATTTATCAGATCCAGAATTTAAAAGACAACGCAGAACAATTAGAAAAGTGGAAGAAACCGGATGTTCAACCGAAATATTACTTCCCGAACAAATCCCTGATATTTTACCCAAGCTAAGAGAAATATCTGATAGCTGGCTTAAATTGAAACACAAAAAAGAAAAAGGATTCTCCTTAGGTTTCTTTTCTGAAGAATATATCTCTGAATTTCCTATAATTTTAGTTAAAAAGGAAAATGAAATTGTTGCCTTTGCTAACATTTGGACTACCGAAAATAAAGAAATGTTTTCTGTAGATTTGATGCGTTACAATCCAGATAAAGTTAATGGAGTTATGGAATATATTTTTTTGAAACTTATGCTGTGGGCAAAAGAAAATCAATATCAATGGTTTGATCTGGGAAATGTTACTTTATCAGGTTTGCAGGATAGATCGATAGCTCCTCTCTGGCATAGAGTTGGCTCTCTAATTTTTCGTTTGGGAAGTTCTTATTATGGTTTGCAGGGATTAAGGCAATTTAAGGAAAAATTTAAACCTGTTTGGGAATCTGTTTATGTTGCTTCTCCTCAAGGAATTGTCCTTCCAGAAATTTTGATTAATATAACTAACTTAATTTCTAAGGGATATCGTCATAATCTAAAATAGGAAAAAGATTAAAGTCCTATCTCCTGCTAATAATTGCCAGACCATTGAGCCATTCGTGACAAGAACATTAGCTAAGATTATTGCATATAAAACTGAGGACAATGCTCTGTCATTATGTTATAACAAATTTAAGGGACACGCCCTAACTTTTGCAGGGCGACATTCTTCCAGTTTATCAATCACTTTTTAAATAAAATTCCCATAATTTTGTCTTCTATCTTAGTTGCTTGAGGACTTTAATTTAGCGTTCAACAACCCTTAATCAAGCGTTAACAATTAACGCTTGATTAAGGAGTGATAAACACTTGATTGACGCCTTGAAGCAAGAGAGAAAAGCGGAGCTGGTTTCCGATATGCTGTCCATTAATGTGGCAAATACCTTAGGGTAGATAAACACAAGAAGATAAGACATAATAGCGACCTAAAGTTTTACAGTTCAGGAAAAATGGGCGAACCAATCCTTTCTTGGCAACAAAACTGAAATTCACTAACGGACTTAACTCAGCTAATACAGTTACAAATTGGTGGAAAACTGCGTCATTTACAACATTATGACTATGGCTAATATGCAAAGGTTTGCATAGGATAAGTTACTACTGCAGTGCAGTTTAGTCATCATAGCATAACTAACGGATGTGATGATAATTATAAAGCACTCTATATTTTCATAAATTTATCATTCGGGATGTAAAATAAAAAAATTCAACCTATGAAAATAGTTCTTGCCAAGAAAAGAGGTTAAATAATTCTAACCCCCAGACGAGATTGATCTTTTTTTTAGGTACAAAAACTGCCTTAGGAGAATTTTGATGAGATTTGATGTCTCGTATTTCTGCCATTATGGTAATAGTGCAATAAAAAACCAGGACAGAGTTATTGTAAACGGAGATATTGTATCCTGCGGAGTAAAACATCTGGAAAATGTCGCTGCGCTTTTTTGTTTTGTAGCAGATGGAGTTGGTTGTTTGCAAAACAGCGAGAATGCCGCTCAGTATGTTTTGGAGCAGATTGATTATCTACGGTTGATTCCTGGACTTGACTGGTATGATTTAATCGAGTCATTTTTGCAAAATGCTAACCTAAAACTGGTACAAATGAATCGGGAAGCGGGAAAATTTGCTGAATCAGCCACAACTCTTTGCGGGCTTATCTATCGTGACCGAGTTTTCATTCCAATGAATGTAGGCGATTCAGAAATATGGCTTTACCGGAATAAAGATTTGCTTCGCATAACCAGACCGCATTTAGAATATGAACACATCCCCAATAGTCCTATTATAAACTATTTTGGTTCTACTCTACCCCATATGTATATTGATTTTAGCACCAAGGTATCCACTCTTTTGCCAGGTGATAATTTAGTGGTTACCACAGACGGTCTGCTGAAAGCAATTAGCAAAAAGGAACTGATGCAAACTTTGGAAGAAAAAGCGCCGCTTAGGCAAAAGATCAATAATCTGTTTTTTCAGCTCTCAACTCAGGATAATCCTGACAATCTGGGAGCCATCTTCATTCAGGTGAAAAAGGACGCATAGCCCGTTATTTAACTACTGCCAGTTTATTGCTTGCCAAAGGTTTTCCGGCTTTGTCCCGTAAAACCAATAGATAAATCCCTGCCGCTACTTTAGTGGAATTAAAACTGTTTAAATCCCAGTTTAAGGTGCTCTCTTTCGTAACTCCCGAAATTTCCATACTTCTCACCAATTGACCTTTCAGGTTGTAAATATTCAGTTCTGCCGGCTCAGGGCTATCTTTACAAATGGCAATATTAGCATAAGCCGTGGCTGGATTGGGATAGGCAGATATTTTTGCCATAGGTATTGGCGGATTTACGGGATCTTCTATTCCTACCAAAAAACTGGTTAAATAAAAGCACCCATCGGAATTTAACACATAAAAGGAAAGGGTATTGATATAGGGAAAAATACCCATCTGCTTAACTGGTTTATTAATGTAAGGATGATTAAAGAGAGATACGGTTCCATTGGAGCGAAACATTCCCACATAGGAACTATCCTCATAACATTCTCTCCAGCCAAGGGTTACATTGTTATTGAAAATAGGGCCTATGCAAGCAAGGGCGGAAGTATAAAGAATATTTTCCCAGTTTGCGCCAAAATCATTGGAACGCCAAAGTCCGTCCGAATCACTTGTTACATCCATAATGGCATATAGAATGCCATTGTCGTCAAACCTGAAACTACTGAGATTACTAATTGATGACTGATGCCAGTTTAGTCCATTATCATTAGTATAGTAAGCTATTGAGCCATTATTCGTTACGATATTGTTACCATACCAAGCAAGAGAACTGCACTCATTTAAACCGAGAGAATTAATCCGTGACCAGTTATATCCATTCGTTGAACGATACAAACCATCACGCTCTCCCACATAATATAATTGACTATTGGGGTTATATTTAACGAAATTAGGAAGCATAAACCAATCATTCAATTGCCAGGTATGCGTGTGAATGTCAAAGTTGTAAATTCCATCACTGAATGTCATTTCCCCCATAGCAACCAACATTGTGTCTGCATTCAACATACAAGTACTTCTAACAGGTAAACCATTAACATAATAGGAATAGCTATTCCATTCACCATTTTCCCAAAGACAAAGTTTTTCTTGCTCATTTATCCGCGTTCCAAAACTGGCGGGCTCTTGGTCTAAATTGGCACAATTAAAATCATCTGCCTCAGGACCAAATACATCAACTTGGAATGCGGAACAGAGAACTGACCAACTAAATAGCATAAGAATAAAAATCTTCCTCATATCTTCCTCCTCTTCCAGAAAAATGAGTTCAGAATATCAACTTTCTATATAAACTAAGCGAAAAACAAGAAAAAGCAAATTATCAGGCAGCACAAGATTAATTTACTTTTGTGGTGACATCGCGCTTCCCGTCATCACGGAAATACTGGTGAACAATGTCCCCAATTGACTGGATGATAGATTTTTCAAATTCTGTAAATTGAGAAATGATTTTGCCCCCGGCATAATTTCCTTTACAATGGATTTCTGGCTCTGCTCCAAAATCCACTTTATTATATAATCCTGTTCCGCAAAACTTTGCTGATGACTGATTGCTGCCTTATGGCTTCTATCTTTTAAGCGAATTTTACGGGTCTGGTTAACCATTGTGCGGTAAAAAATATTTTGATTCTGTGGAGTGATGCCCTTGGCATTAATCAGACAATTTATTCCTGGCATTGGTTCTCCTTAATTTCCAGAAGATTCACTTTGGTCTTATCCGCTTAAAAAAAACGATTCGGAATCCAATTGGGATAATGCTCTTAAGATCAATATCTGTTCAAATATATTAAGATGGAGAGCAGAAAATCCCTTTGGCGATTATTTTAACCAAGGAACAGGGAGATTCAATACTCTCTATGATCCTTATAAATCTTCGCTTTCCGCTATTTTTCTTGCTTCCTCTCTGGCAGCAGAGGCAAAATTATGATCCTGGGAGGCAAAAATGATTCCCCGTGAGCTATTAACTAAGATATTAGGTGTTGCTTCACTATATTTTGCCTGCTGTAAAACTGTTTTTAGGTCTCCCCCTTGAGCTCCAATGCCAGGAATAAGTAATATCCGATCCTGTAATAAATTACGCATCTTTTTCAAGTCCGCGCTTTGGGTTGCTCCCACTACAGCTCCAAAATTCTCTTTGGGATAATTTTGCAGCCAGTTAGCTATTTTCTCTGCCATACCATTTTTCAAAAAATCGGATGCTCCCGGATTGGAAGTTAAGCATAAAACAAAGGCAAAACCGTTCTTATCCAAAACTGGTTGCATTACATCTTTTCCCATAAGCGGGTTAAGAGTAATGGCATCAACTTTGAGGTCCTTAAAAAATGCCGTTAGATAGGAATTCATTGTGTTGCCAATATCGCCCACTTTTACATCCAATATAACAGGAATATTATCCGGAACAAAATCTACTGTTTTGTATAAAGCATCCAAACCGCGTAATCCGTCTGCCAAATAGAAAGCTAAATTGGGTTTATAGGCACAAGCATAATCCAAAGTTGCTTCAATTATGGCTTTATTGAATTCCCAAATAGGGTTTTGGGCATTTTTCACCTCTTTAGGAAGCTGGCTAAAATCTGAATCCAGGCCTACGCAAAGAACAGATTTTGTATTTCTATAGCGTTCCTGATATTTAGACCAAAACGATTTTGACACTATCTTCCCCATCTAAATCTTCCAGCGAGACCTTGATAATTTCCTCTTTGGAAGTAGGAACATTTTTACCTACATAATCCGCTTTAATAGGCAGTTCACGATGCCCGCGATCAATTAAGACAGCCAATTGAATTTGTTTCGGTCTGCCAAAATCCATCAAGGCATCAATGGCAGCGCGAACTGTTCTGCCTGTATAAAGAACATCATCCACTAACACAATTACCGCGTCCTCAATTTCAAAATCGATGGCAGAACCTTTTATGATGGGTTGATGACTGATTGTGGAAAGATCGTCACGGTAAAGAGTAATATCCAAAATTCCAACCGGAATTTCCTGATTTGTTATCAGTTTTAAGTAACTGGAAAGTCGTTCTGCTAAAGGAACTCCTCTGGAACGAATACCCACCAGGCGAATTTTTTCCAGTCCGCGGTTTTGTTCAATAATTTCGTGAGCCATTCTTTGTAAAGAACGCTCCATTTGGTCTTTGTCCATAATTTGACTTTTTACTTGCATTTTACCTCCTAACTACAAGTGGTGTGGGTGAAAGGGTGAAAGGGTGGAAGGGTGGAAGGGTGGAAAAGTGGAAAGGTGAAAAAGTGGAAAGGTGAAAAGGTGGAAAAGTGGAAAGGTGGAAGGGTGGAAGGGTGAAAAAGTGGAAAGGTGGAAAGGTGAAAGGGTGGAAAAGTGAAAGGGTGAAAAAGTGGAAGGGTGGAAAGGTGAAAAGGTGGAAAAGTGAAACCCAGGTTGAACATAGTAAAGAATGAGACAGTATCACTTGCCAAACCTGCATATCTTTGTAATTATACATCTCATCTGCCTTTTCTTATATTTTTTAAGAGAATCATCTATCCCCTGTCAACATAAAACAGGACTGCAACTCAATTTATTCCTATGTTTCACTTTTCCACCTTTCCACTTTTCCACTTTTTTTACTTCACAACCGCTAACACATCCCCTTTAGCAACATTCGCTCCTCCGGAAAAGGGTGCATCAACCAGCACACCATCAACTGGAGAGGGAATATTATTATACATTTTCATTGCTTCCAAAACTAAAACTGTTTCTCCCTGTTTAATAGGGTCACCAATCTTTTTCTCATAGCGGACAAACATTCCTGGCATCGGTGAAGTTATTTTGGTGCCACCTTCTATAGAAGCTACAGGCGCTGATTTATGTTCCGGAGCAGGATTTGAAGCTCTTACTTGGGGAGTAGGGTTATTAACTGGTTTAACAACCGGGTCCGAATTTCGCATTGCAGGACGCGAACTTATAATTTTAGGAGCTCCCCCTTTCTCAGAGACCTCTACCAAGTAATAAGTATCATCAACATAAACATCAAATTGACGCAGATCTTGCGGTTTTTCTTTAGGTTCGGTTTTTTCTATCAGTTTTCCAGCTTTAGCTTTATTAATCAATTCTTCTTCCTTTTTTATATCTTCCAGAGTTTTGGGTTTCATTTCTTCCGGCATTGGCTCCAAGCCATATTTTATGCGTAAGAATTTCTTGCCTGTAATATTATAGAGGGCAACAATCAGTTCATCGTCTATGTTTTTAGCCAAGCCCTCACATTCTTTATGAACTTTCTCCATCGCGGGGGGAATTACATCTCCCGGACGGCAGGTAATGGGAGTTTCACCTTTAGGATAACCTTTCAGTGCTTTCTTTTGCACTTCCGGATTGATCGGCAGAGTAGTTTTTCCATATAAACCATAGCAAAGGTCTTTCACTTGTTCCGTTATGCGTGCATATTCACCTTCATAAGTATCAAATAAAGCATTGTTAACTGCCTGGATACCAACAATTTGACTGGTGGGAGTAACTAAAGGAATCTGTCCCAGGTCTTTTCGCACTTTAGGAATTTCTTTAAACACATCTTCCAATTTATCCAATGCGTCCATTTCCCTTAGCTGATTTACCAAATTGGAAAGCATTCCTCCCGGGGTCTGATGAATAATCACATCGGTATCAATTATGGAGAACTTGGTAGTATCTGCAAATTCCATATACTTGGGAATATCTTTCTCCATTGCTTTACCGATTTTATTCAGCAACTTAATATCAAAACCGGTATCGCGATTAGTTCCCAAAAGGGTTATCACCAATGGCTCAATGGCTGGATGCGAAGTTCGATAAGCATAGGGCCCTACACAAGTATCAATAATATCTACTCCGGCTTCAATTGCCTTTAGCAAAGCCAAATCTCCCATTCCGGAGGTGAAGTGAGTATGCAAATGCACTGGAACTTTCACATTTTCTTTCAGTGCTTTTATAAGATCATAAGCATCGTAAGGTGCAACAATTCCAGCCATATCTTTAATGCAAATTGTATCTGCACCCATTTCTTCCAACTGCTTAGCTTTTTTAACATAATAGTCAATATTATAAATATCTCCGCCCATCCGCTGTTCGGTTAAGGAATAGCAAATGGCGCCTTCAAAGAGCTTTTTATTCTTTTTTATAATTTTAACGGCTGTTTGGAAATTGCGAAAATCGTTTAAAGCGTCAAACACCCGGAAAATATCTATGCCATTATCGCAACAGCGCTGAACAAATGCTTCCACTACATCATCTGCGTAATTTTGGTAACCAACCAGATTTTGACCTCTAAGCAACATAGAAAAGGGAGTTTTGGTTATATGCTTTTTCAGAACTCTAATGCGCTCCCAAGGGTCTTCTCCCAAATAACGATGCATCGTATCAAAGGTTGCTCCGCCCCAAACCTCCATAGAATAAAAACCAACCTGATCCATCAATTCTGCCACATTTAGCATATCTTCAGTTCTGCCCCGAGTAGCAAAAAGTGACTGATGTCCATCCCTAAAAGTTAAATCCTGAACTTTAACAGGATTTGCCGCTTTCGGACGGTCTGATTCATAATGCATAGTAGTGATATTTACGCAACTATGTTGATCCATTTATATCTCCTTTTATCTGCTTCTTTTAATTACTCTGCGTTGAGTTAAATCACGGTATTGCATAGTTAACTGTCTGCCATAAGCAGTATAGGGTTGGCTGGGAATTCCCCTAACCGGTTCCTTATATTGTTCAAATGTCTCTTCACTTTGAATTAGGGTTAAAACTGCTCCAATGGCAGCAATTTCTTTTTTATCTTTCATAATCCTGTTTCCTTGTTATGTTTAGAGAGGAATGTTACCATGCTTTTTGGGAGGCAAACTTTCACTCTTGGTGCAAAGTATTTCCAAAGCGTCTATTAAGCGTTTACGAGTTTCCGAAGGAACGATGACCGCATCCACATAACCACGCGAAGCAGCAACATAAGGATTGTTGAACTGCTCTTCATAAATCTTGATCATTTCCTGCCTTTTGGCTTCTTGATCTTCAGCAGAAGCGATTTCTTTCCGGAAAATAATATTTGCTGCACCTTGAGCGCCCATAACGGCAATTTCAGCAGTGGGCCAAGCAAAAACCATATCTGCCCCTAAATGTCTGCTACTCATAGCTATATAGCTTCCCCCATAGTCTTTTCTGGTAACCACTGTCAATTTAGGAACCGTAGCTTCGGAATAACACCATAAAAGCTTGGCTCCGTGACGAATAATGCCATTCCATTCTTGATGCGTTCCCGGAAGGTAACCTGGCACATCCACAAAAGTGATTAACGGAATATTGAAAGCATCACAAAACCGCACAAAACGCGTTGATTTATCGGAAGCGTCAATATCCAAACAACCGGCTAAAAAAGCTGGCTGACTGGCTATGATGCCAATTGTCCTTCCATTTAAATGACTAAAACCAATAATCACATTTTGGGCATAATAATAGTGGGGCTCAAAAAAGATGCCATCATCAACTACGCTATGAATCACATCTCGCATATCATAACTCATTTTAGGATCGTCTGGAATAATGGAATCCAGCTCCAGGCACAAACGCCAGGGATCATCATTTGTTTTTATCCGGGGTGGCTCTTCCATATTATTAGAAGGCAAATAGGACAGCAGCACTTTTATCTGTTCAATGGCATCGGCATCGCTTTCACACGCAAAATGGGCATTTCCACTTTTGCTGTTGTGAGCCATTGCACCCCCCAAATCTTCCTGATTTGTATCTTCGCCAGTTACAGTTCGAATTACATCAGGACCGGTAATGAACATAAAGCTGGTATTTTTCACCATAAACACAAAGTCCGTCATTGCAGGAGAATAAACGGCTCCCCCTGCACAGGGACCCATAATTGCCGTTAATTGAGGAATTACACCACTGGCACGCGAATTACGGAAAAAGATATCTCCATAACCTTTTAGAGCATCAACTCCTTCTTGAATACGGGCTCCACCAGAGTCCTGAATACCCACTAAAGGGACTCCACTTTTTAATGCCATATCCATAACTTTACAAATTTTGGCAGCATGCATTTCGCCCAAAGAACCCCCGCGAGAAGTAAAATCTTGACTGAAGGCAAAAACCGGACGACCATCAACTAAACCGTGACCAGTTATAACTCCGTCGGAAGGGATTTCAATTTTTTCCATACCAAAATTGTCACAACGGTGTGCAACAAACATATCCAGTTCCCGAAAAGTGCCTTCATCAAAAAGCAAGTTTATGCGTTCCCTGGCTGTTAATTTTCCGCCTTGTTTTTGCTTGGCAACTGCCTTTTCGCCACCCATTTGGAGAATTTTTTCTTCTTTTTCCAGTAATTTCTGGATTGCTTCTTTGGTTGATTGCATTTACTTCCTCACTATATATCAGATAATTTATTTTGAACTTCGCTTGCCTTGAATCAGCTGTAATATGGCATTGCAAATATAGTCCAATGTGATTTTGTTATATAAGCCCTTTTCTGATAATGCTTTTTTTTGTCAAATCAAATTTATGGAAGTTCGGAAGAGTTGATTCCTTTTTCCATAATCAAAAATATTTAGGAAGTTGCTAAAAGGTAATATAGGAACTCCATAACTCAGCAAACAAGAAACTGATGCAACTGCCTATCTTCCTTTAAAAACCCATCTTTGGCAAACTTCAGCCCTATTTACAGCTTTTTCAATTGACAGATTTACTCTCTTTTATCTAAATGAACCGATTAACTATAAAAGGACTATACAATAGATGGCTCGCCTCTTTGCCAAGGATTATCATAGCCAATCTGATAGCTGGTATTTCAATCAAGCAATCATTGTTTTGGAAAAAGATGATTTATGGTTTTGGAAAACCCGCAATGAAGATGGAAACTATCAAATTCGCTTTTTTCCTGCTCCTGATAAAAAGGAGTATTTTGCCGAATTTGTAGATATTGTTTTTAACCCCGAAACCGAACTGATTGTTGCGCATACTTGTTCTGAATGTGGAACTTATGATTCCTGTCGTCATTATCTTTCCATTTTACGCTATGCTTATCTTTATTTAAGCACGCGTATTTTTGAGGAGGACACAATTGAGACCTGTGATGGAACTGCTTTGGCTGGCAATGAATTATGGCTAAATATCGCCCGTAATGCCAAAATATATGTAGAAGGCATTTATAATCCGGAGACCGATAAAATTCGTTTTTATCATAATGCTTTTGATCCTTTGGACCCTGTTTTAATCGGAAATTTGTATAAAAACAATGAACTGGATGAAGCACAATTAAAACAAGCAGAATATTATCTTGCCAATTTAGGCGCTTTTTCAGATGAAGACAGACATCTTTTCTGCCATTTAAATAAAAATAGAGCTGCTTACAGTCAAAAAAACAAATTCTGGTCTATCTATAAAAATGACTTTGCCGAAGCCCTATTGATTATGCAAAATTGTCACACGCATTTTATTATCAAAGAAACCGGCGAGGAGCTAATTTTTCAGCCCCAGCCCTATCCCCTATCTTTAAGAATTGAGCCAGCTGGAACTAAGAATTATGCTTTAAAAGCAGTAATTGTAGATGAACTTTCTGCCTGGTTTGCAGGATACCCTGTGTGGTTGTTTTTTCGCAACCGGGTTTACAACGTAAATCTTCCGTTTCGGCATAATTTGATCGATAATATTTTTAGCAGCGGCGAAATTCTCTCTGCCCGAGATTTGATTTATTTCCGTTGCATCGTTCATCGCGAACTTAGTGAGCAGGGTATTTATCTTGATTTTGACGAAAGCATTATCCTGCCGGAGATCATAGATGAAAAACCCCTGAAGCGTTTACATATCAAAAAATTGGGTGATAAAATATTGGTTGGCGGCACTTTGGTATTTTCCAGGGAAAGAGAAATACCGCTTTCGGTTCTTCGTTTTCAAAAACCCTTGGTTCATTCCCATTATACTTCTGAGGGTAATGAAGGAGATGCCTGGTTTCATCTTACTTATGACCTTTTTGCCAAAACCAAGGAATTGCTAACAAAACTCCCTGAACCCGAAATGAACCGTTTGGAACAATTTGCGGAACTGGTTTTCAGCGGAGAAGAAAGAATTGCCCAATTAAAATCCGCCCTTTTTAACCTTAGTGACGAGGACTGGGATATTCAAATTGAGCCGGAGTTACAAGATTATTTCATTGCCAAAATTCCTCTACAGGTGGAAATTATAGCTCGCAAAGATATTGATATTGATTGGTTTACTTATGAAGTTCGCTATCATTATCGGGATCTTAGTTTTACTTATGACGAACTTAAACATTTCTTCCGCAGCAAAGAAGAATTTTTACATACGGCTGATGGACACCTTATCTTTATCAGCAATCCGCAGGTCTTTTATGAAGTGGAAGAACTCATTTCTCGCAGTGAACAAAAAGCAGATCAAGTATATCGTTCCCGCCTGATGAATCTACCCTATTATTTACGCTTGCGGGAAGCAAATCCGGCATTTAGAATGCAGGGAGATGAATGGTTGGAAGGTCTTTATGATGCCTTAATCAAAAGACGCTTAGAAAGCATTGAATCCTTGCCTCTTTATCTTCAGACCGTTTTGCGTGGCTATCAAAAAGGCGGGGTTGCCTGGATTAAAATGTTGGCGCATTATCACTTAAATGGTATTCTTGCCGATGAAATGGGTCTGGGAAAAACCATTCAAGCACTTTCTGCCATCATTTCTACAACAACGGGACAGATATCACTGGTAATTTGCCCTAAAACATTACTTTACAACTGGGCTGCCGAAATTGACAAATTTCACACAAATATCCCTTATACTATTGTAGAAGGTAACAAGAATACCCGCATTGAAATTCTTTCCAATCCGAATGTTCGGCTCTTTATTATGAGTTATTCTATGGTTTTGGGAGATATTGCCTATCTGAAAAATTTGGACTTTGAATGGATTGTTCTGGATGAGGCACAAAACATCAAGAATGTATCCGCCCAGCGCACTTTCGCCATAAAAAAACTGAACAGCAAACACCGCTTGGCTTTAACTGGAACCCCCATTGAGAATAATTTAACCGAACTTTGGTCTATCTTTGATTTTTTAAACCCTGGCTATTTGGGAACACTAAACAAATTTAAACAAAACTTCCTTCCCGCTGAAGGAGAAAATAATGCTCGCCTTTCTTTGCAAAGGATGGCTGCTCCTTTTTTACTGAGAAGAGTGAAAAAAGATGTCCTGCTTGAACTTCCCGATAAACAAGAACAAATTTCATGGTGCAAACTAAATCCTCTCCAAGAAAAACTTTACTTGCAAATCTTGGATATGGTGCATAAAAAGCTTCTGCCCGAAGGCAATGCAATGCCAAATTATCTTCATATTTTAGCGGCACTTACAAAACTGCGCCAAGTATGTAATCACCCCCATCTTGCCAATAGCGACATACTGCCAGAACTGGAGGCATCTTCCAAATTGGAACAACTTTTGGAATTGGCTATCGAAGCAACATCTGCAGGACATAAGGTCTTGGTTTTCAGTCAGTTTGTCCAAATGCTAACCATTATTCGTAAAGTTTTTGATGCCAATTCTTTATCCTATTGTTATCTGGATGGACAAACCAAAGATAGAGTCACTCCCGTAAAACGCTTTGAGACCAATCCCGATATCAAGCTTTTCTTAATTTCCTTAAAAACGGGAGGAACAGGGCTAAATTTAACCGCCGCCGATACAGTTATTTTATATGACCCTTGGTGGAATCCAATGGTGGAAAATCAAGCAATCGATAGAACTCATAGAATTGGCCAAACCCAAAAAGTTCAGGTCTTTCGTTTGATCACCAAAGGCACTGTGGAAGAAAAGATTTTGCAACTGCAGGAAAGTAAACGCGAACTTTTTGATACCGTTATTGAAGGCGGACAAAATGTGCTGAAGACAATGACCAAGGAAGATATAAAATCGCTTTTCAGCTATTCTGAATAATGATTGTGAAACTACAGGTTCAGTGAGTTATCTTTTTGTTGGAAAGTGGAAAAGTGGAAAAGTGGAAAAGTGGAAAGGTGGAAAAGTGGAAAGGTGGAAAAGTGGAAGGTGGAAAAGTGGAAAAGTGAAAAAGTGAAACCCAGGGTAAACATCGTAAGATTGATAGATTATAAAAGTCATAAGTTATTGTGTAGCCGGAGCTCTGCATTTTGTGTAGCCGGAGCTCGCTGAAGCTCCGCATACTTTTAATTATTATGTTTGCGGAGGAACAGCGTCCTCAATCTACACATCAAAATCCCCGTTTCTAAAAACTAAATCTGCGTAATCTGTGAGAGTACCGGCGCTCGCTGTAGCGCCGAATAAATAAGGCGGAACAGCGTCCTCAATCTACGCATCAAAATCCTCGTTTCTAAAAACTAAATCTGTGTCATCTGTGAGAGTACCGGCCCTCGCTGTAGCGCTGAATAAATAAGGCGGAACAGCGTCCGCCTGTACCAAGAACGGCGTCCCCGTCGTTCCCCTTACAGCTGAGTTATCAAGTTTCCGCCTTATTTTATGATAGCTTGAAAGTTTATTTGTTGTGGTTGACGAGGACGTCAACCCTCCTGTATTTTGCCGCCTGGTTAATATC